>DAICYU010000013.1:8581-19627 GCA_027311485.1 Acetobacteraceae bacterium | reverse complement strand
GGCACCGAACAGATGGCCGACGTTGATGCCCCACACCCTTCGCACTAGTCCCCCATCACCAGCGGCCAAACCGCTCGGCCGCCTGTTTCGCGCCCGATCCCACGTCGTGTCCAACCGTGCCGAACCGGCGGGCGTGATCGGACCGAACGCGGTCATCCAGCTTGTCGAGGCGATCAGCGCCGCCGGCATGGCAAACGTGCTGGCGCCCGTATTCACCGCCGCAGGCCAGCCCACATGGCTGTCTGAACCCCCGGCCCGCATGACGGATGAGCGGCCGGTGGGCATGCTTCATCGGCTGCTGCGGGCCGCATTGCCGCCGGATCAGGCCGAGTGCTTGTTGGAGGATGCGGGCCGGCGCACGGCGGATTACCTGTTGGCGCATCGCATTCCGCCATTGGCCCAGATGCTGCTGAGGCACGTCCCACCGCGTCTTGCGGCGACATTGCTGGTGCAGGCGATCAGGCGCCATGCATGGACTTTCACCGGGTCCGGTGTGTTCCAGGCGCAAGCTGGCCGGGTGACGGTCCTGACTTTGACCGGAAATCCGCTTTGCACCGGGGAAAGCGCCGGACGGCCGGTGTGTGTCTGGCATGCCGCCGTGTTCCGCCGGCTGTTCACCGTCCTCGTCGCGCCAGCGGTCCGCGTTGCAGAAACGCAGTGTCAGGCCGCGGGCGGGCGATGCTGCCAGTTCATGATCGACCTGCCCTGACCTCTGCCGAACCGGCTGTCCGGCGTTCGCCGTTGTCCGGTCAGGCCGCGAACTCCGTCCGGATTGCTGCGCTGTTCTGCCCGATGGCCGGCACCGGCCCGAGTTCCAGGCTCTCGCCGACGCGGACGACGGCTGGCGCGACGATGTGCGCAATGTCGCCGTTCGGCAGCCCGACCGCGGTGCGCCGCAGGGCTGGGTGGTGGCCCAGTGCCGCCAGATCGTTGACGAAGCCATACGCCGTGTTGGCCGCACGTAGCTTGGCCGCCGCTTCATCCCGCGTCAGGGTCGCGAATGTCTCGGCCACCCGTGCATCGACCGTCGGACGATTGGCCACGCGGATGTTGTTCGTCTCGAACCCGGGCTTCCTCGGGAGATCGGCATCGTCGAGGAACTTCGCGCAGAATGTCGCCCATTCACGTTCGTTCTGGATGGCGATCAGCACCAGCGCGCCGTCCTTGGTGCCGAAGGCGCCGTACGGGCAGATCGACGGATGCGCCAGCCCCAGGCGCTGCGGCGTCTTGCCGGTGCCCTCAAAATACAGTAGCGGCACGTTCATCCAGTCCGCCACCGCATCGAACAGGCTGACCTGCAGCCCCTTGCCGCGGCCGGTGATCGCGCGTTCCAGCAGCGCTTCCAGGACACCCGTATAGGCGTTCATGCCGCAGCCGATGTCGGCGACCGAAATACCCACCCGTCCGGGACCCGCGGGATGCCCCGTGACCATCGCCAGCCCGGCTTCCGCCTGCACCAGCAGGTCGTAGGCCTTCATCGTCGCGTATTCGCCGGATTCGCCATAGCCGGAGATATCGACCGTGATCAGCCGCGGGTTCCGCGTCCGTAACGCAGCCGATCCAAAGCCGGAGCGGGCGGCCGCGCCGGGCGCGAGATTCTGGATGAACACGTCCGCCTTTTCCAGCAACCGGTGCAGCAACGCCGCATCATCCGGGTCCTTGATATCCGCGACCAGGCTTTCCTTGCCCCGGTTCAGCCAGACGAAATAGCTGGAGTTGCCGCCGACCGCCGTATCGTAGCCGCGGGCGAAATCACCTTCCGCCCGTTCGATCTTAATCACCCGGGCGCCGGCATCGGCAAGGCGTGACGCGCAATACGGCGCGGCCACAGCCTGTTCCAGGGAGACAACGAGAAGTCCTGCAAGCGGTTTGACCATCGTCCACGATCCTTGTGTCGGCCGGAAAGGACCACGCCGCCCGGGATGACGCAAGATGGCCGGCGCAAGGTTGCCCAACCTCGCGGGACGCGTAAACTGCCCACAACCATAGATAAAAGGGAGGGACGGCCATGGGCCGCCACGTCGTCGTTGCCGGCGTTAACCTGGAGATCGAGGAAGCGGGGCAGGGGCGCCCGCTGTTGTTCCTGCACCCCGGGGAAGGCCTGCAGCCCACCCATCCCTGGTTGAACCGGCTGGGGCAACATCATCGCGTCATCGCGCCGCACCACCCTGGCTGGGGCGGCTCGGCATTGCCGGACTGGATCGGCACAGTCGACGACCTCGCCTATCTCTACCTGGACCTCGCCGCCGAACTTGGGTTGGAGGAGGCCGTGCTGGCCGGCAGCAGTTTCGGCGGCTGGATCGCAGCCGAAATCGCCGTTCGCAACACAAGCCGTTTTGCCGGCCTGCTGCTGGCCGATCCGCTGGGTATCAAGGTTGGCGGCGTGCTGGATCGCGACATCGCCGACATGCATGCCATCCCCCGAGCCGCGTTCATGCGCCTGGCCTGGGCCGATCCGGCGAAGGGCGAGATCGACACGACAAAACTGCCCGATACCGAACTCGCCGGGATCGCCCGCGGGCGGGAGGCTTTGGCGGTGTTCGGGTGGAAGCCATACATGCACAACCCCCGGCTGAAGCGCTGGCTGCACCGCATCGATATCCCCACCCACCTGATCTGGGGGGAGCAAGACGGCATCGTCTCCATGACCTATGGCGAGGCATGGAAGGCCGAAATCCCCGGCGCCAGGATGGAAACGATTCCCGCTGCCGGCCATTTTCCGCACTGGGAGCAGCCCGACGCCTTCGCCGCCCGCGTCCGCGCCTTCACCGAATTGCTCTAAGCAGGGGGTCACCACGATGCGCACCTGGTACTTCTCCGAAATGGCCTATCATCCGGCGTGGGACAAAGGCCTTGCCCGCGGCTCCCTGCGGGTGAATTTCCCGAACGAAAACGTCGATCCGCGGGAAGCCGGCACGCTGCTGAATCGTTACCTGGACGAATTCGCCCTGTGCGACGAAGTCGGCCTGGACATCATGGTGAACGAGCATCACAGCACCGCCACCTGCATGACCGTGTCGGTGCCCATGGCTCTGGCTGTGATTGCGCGGGAAACAAAAAAGGCCCGGCTGCTGTCGCTGGGCAATCCGATCGCCAACCGTCCCGATCCGGTCCGTGTGGCGGAAGAAATGGCGTGGCTCGACTGCCTGTCCGGCGGCCGCGTGGAGATGGGCCTGGTGAAGGGCGCGCCGTATGAGATCGCCCCCGCCAACTCCAACCCCGGCCGGCTGATGCGCCGCTACTGGGAAGCGCACGACCTGATCCTGAAGGCGCTGTCCACCACAACCGGCCCGTTCTCGTGGGAGGGGGAGTTCTTCCAGTACCGTGCCGTGAACATCTGGCCGCGTCCGATCCAGCAACCGACCCCGCCGGTGTGGATGACCGGCATGAGCGTGGATACCGGCATTGCCGCGGCCGAGAAAGGGCATGTCGTCGGCACCCTGCTGTCCGGCGGCCTGGCGAAGCCGATGTATGACGCCTATCGCAAGCGCGCCCGCGAGCTGGGCTGGGAAGCCGGGCCGGACCGAATGGCCTATGCAGCGATTGTCGGTGTCGGGCATACGCGGGAGGAAGGGCTCCGCCGAGCGGATATCATTGCCGATTATGTGCGGACGGCGCCGGTTGTGGCGGAGCCGTTCACCAACCCGCCCGGATACAACTCGATCGGTGCCAATGTCGCGATGCTGCGCGCCGGCCCGCGCGCGCACCGCATGGTGACCGACCGCAACGGCGTGCCGATCGATCACCGCACCGCGACGGTGCAGCAGTTCATGGACACCGACACCGTATTTGCCGGCACACCGGACGACGTGTTTGAGCAGTTGAAGGCCTTCAATGCCCGCATGGGTGGTGTCGGCCACCTCCTGTTCTTTGGCCAGGGCGGCCATTTGTCGCACCAGGATGCGAAGGAGAATATCCGCCTGTTCGGCACCGAAATCGCCCCCAGGCTGCGGGAACTCGGCGTCCCGGAACAGGCCGCGGCTGAGTAGGCAGGACTCACGCCTTCCGGCGACCGGTATGCGATGCATTGCGGCGGCCTGGCCCGACCCCATTTAAACGGTCGCGGGTCGGGCGCGCAGGGTCAGCGCCGCCGGTCCGCATGCACCGGGTTGGCGGTCTCTTGTGGGCCTTTCCCGGTTTTGCCTCGACCCAGGGAGACGTGCCATGTCCATCCTGAGGCGCTTCGGCGCTGTCACCTTTGCCGCGGGGGTTGCGGTTAGCTTCATCGCCATCAATGCCACGCCGGCACGGGCCTGGTTCACGGGGGCTTCCGGTGGCGTGATGCCGCCGGTCATGGCGGCTCCGCCCGTGTACACGCCGCCGCCGTCCATGCATGCCGCGCCAACGGTCCGCATGCCGCCAAATTATGCGATGCCGCCGAATGGTGCGCTGTCGCCGGCCTATGGGATGCCGCCGAACTCTGCGACGCTTTCGGGCGGTTTTGCGCCGTCGGGCATGTCGGCATCGCCTCTCCGGTCGTCGGGGCTACCCAATGCGGAACCCCCCTCGCCGCCATCCTACACCGTGGCGCCGGGCATCTGGGTTCCACCACACTGGCAGGGGCCATACTGGGTTCCCGGCCACCCCTCATGAGGCGGCGCACGCGCTAACGGCACGTGCCTTCGATCGGGCTTACGCGGGCAGGGAACGCGCTGCGACAATGTTGTTATAACCAGAAACACACCTGTAACAGAGCGCGCATATATACTGGCGGACAGCATCCCCCTGCTCAGGAGGTTCTTAATGTCCGTTCTGAAACGAATAGGCGCCATGGCCACCGTGGCTGGTCTGGCCGCGGTCGGCGTCGCAGCTGTTCCGCATGACGCGAAGGCCTGGTGGCGCGGTGGATACGGTGTCGGCGTTGTGCTTCCGCCGGTCGTCGTGGCGCCCCCTGTTTACGCCCCGCCGCCCATCTATGTTGCGCCGCCGGTCGCTTACGTGCCGCCGCCCCCGCCGGGTTACTATGTGCCGCGCCGGGTCTGGATCCGGCCACACTGGCGTGGGCCGTACTGGGTGCCGGGGCACTGGTCCTGAAACGACTCCGTTACCAGGGCGGCGCGATGCGCTGTCCTTGGTGACGTTGGCGGGAGTGTTGGTTGACGCAGCGGCGATCAGGGTCCACCGCTGAGGTATGCTCCGCCGTTTCGAAAATTTGCTGGATCCCACCGCCGGCATGCCCGCGCCGCCGCCCACGGCCGGGTTGTTGCGATTTTATGCCTTCTACATTCGCCAGGTCACCGGCCTGACGATTGCGCTGTTCATCTGCGGCGGCCTGATCGCCGTCATGGATACGATGATCCCGGCTTTCATCGGCCGGGTTGTCAGTTTGGTGTCATCGCGCACGCCGGCGACCCTGTTCCAGGAGGATGGATTTCTGCTCAGCGGGATGGCGGCCGTGCTGCTGATCATCCGGCCGGCCCTGTTCATCGGCCACGCGGTACTGGTGAACCAGATCGTCAACCCCGGCTTCTCCAACATGATCCGCTGGCAGAATCACTGGCATGTGGTGCGGCAAAGCTGGACCTTCTTCCAGAACGATTTCGCCGGCCGTATCGCCAACCGCGTGCTGCAAACCGGCCCGGCGATGCGCGAAAGCCTGGTGATGGCGTTTGACGCGGCGTGGTACATCCTGGTCTACGGGTCCAGCGCCATCCTGATGCTCGCGTCGCTGGACTGGCGCCTGACGCTGCCGATGCTGGTCTGGTTCGCCTGCTACGCCGTCATGCTGCGCTGGTTCGTGCCGCGCCTGCGCGACCGGTCCCGCCGCGTCTCCGAAATGCGCTCCAGCCTGACCGGGCGCGTCGTGGACAGCTACACCAACATTCTCACGGTGAAGCTGTTCGCCCGCGCCAGCGATGAGGACGCCTTCGTGCGCGATGCCATCGTCGAACATACGGATGCCTTTCGCGCCCAGACGCGGATGACCACCGCCTACACCTCGACCCTGCTGATGATGAATGCCTGCCTGATCGTCGGCATGGCAGCCCTTGCGCTGTGGCAGTGGTCCGTCGGCCATATCGCCATTGGCGCGGTTGCCACCGCCATCCCGCTTGCCTGGCAGTTGAACAACATTTCCGGCTGGGTCGCCCGCAGCATTACGTCGATCTTCGAAAACATCGGCACGGTGCAGGACGGCATGCGCTCGATCGACGTGCCGCGACAGATGCCCGATGCACCCGGCGCCGGCGAACTGCGCGTCACCGGTGGCGAAATCCGCATCGAAAACCTGCATTTCGACTATGGCCGCAACCGGGAGCCCGGCGCCCCGGGCGTGCTGCACGGGATCGACCTGACCATTGCCCCTGGGGAGCGTGTCGGCCTGGTTGGTCCTTCCGGCGCCGGCAAGTCCACCCTGGTCAACCTGCTGCTGCACTTCTACGAACCGGCCGCCGGCCGTATCCTGATCGACGGCCAGGACATCGCCACCGTCACGCAGGAATCCCTGCGCACCCACATCGCCATGGTGACCCAGGACACCTCGCTGCTGCACCGCTCGATCCGCGACAACATCCTCTACGGCCGCCCCACCGCTACCGAGACGGATGTCATCGCCGCCGCCCGGCGCGCCGCCGCGCACGACTTCATCATGGGCCTGGAGGACTGGCACGGCCGCCGCGGCTACGATGCGCATGTCGGGGAACGCGGGGTGAAGCTCTCGGGCGGCCAGCGCCAGCGCATCGCCCTGGCCCGTGTGATCCTGAAGGATGCGCCGATCCTGATCCTGGATGAGGCGACCTCGGCCCTCGACTCCGAGGTCGAGGCCGCGATCCAGGAGCAGCTCGACACCCTCATGGACGGGCGCACGGTCATCGCCATCGCGCACCGGTTGTCGACGATCGCACGGATGGACCAGCTGATCGTGTTGAACGAAGGGCGCGTGGTCGAAACCGGCTCCCACACCGATCTGCTGCGGCGAAACGGCGTCTATGCCCGCCTGTGGCAGCGCCAGTCAGGCGGGTTCGACGCCGCCGCGATCAGGGATGGCATCGTCGCCAAGTAGCGTCTGCAAGGCGGTCGGCGCATCCGTTCCGGCCGCGATGACATGGAGCGTGCCGGGCCGGCTGGCGTTGAGGGCGGTGACCCCGCGTTTTGGGCAGACGCCCATGCAGGATGTTTCAAACACCCGCACATCGCGTCGCCGGCCATTATCGCGCAGCCCCTGGCGAAGCAGCGATTTCAGGCTGTCCTTCCCCTTGCTGCCAAAGCCGCCATCCTGTTTCTTGCCGCACTTGCGGCACAGCACCACCACCTGCTTCCACGGTGTCGGGCGAGACAATTTCAGGTCGTTGGCGCACATGTCCGCAAGGTGGTGACCGCGGCAGCGATTGAAAAGCGGAAAGCGGTGGGGGATGCTGTCGCGAACCCATGGGAGGAAATCAATGACAGGCATGTTGGACGGCAAGATCGCCCTGGTGACAGGCGGCGGTAACGGCATCGGGCGAGAGGCTGCTCTGGCCTTCGCCCGTGAAGGCGCCCGCGTCGCGGTCGCCGATTACGAAGCCGAGGCAGCCAGCCAGACGGTCGGGCTGATCAACGGCGCCGGCGGCCAGGCGATCTCCCTGTCCGGGGACGTGACGGTTGCAGCGCAGGTGCAGGCGATGCTGGACGCCACCATCGCCGCCTACGGCCGGCTGGATTGCGCCTTCAACAACGCCGGCATCGCCCCGCATCAGGTGAACGCCGTCGGGCAACTGACACACGAATGGTCCGAGGCGTCATTCGATCGAATGATCGAGGTCAACCTGAAGAGCGTCTGGCTCTGCATGAAGCACGAACTGCCACTCATGCGTTCGGCCGGTGGCGGCGCCATCGTCAACACCGCCTCCATCGCCGGCCTGCTCGGCCTGCGCACCGCCACCGGTTACGTCGCCGCCAAGCATGCCGTGATCGGCCTGACCAAGACCGCGGCGCTGGAATACGTGGACGCCGGAATCCGCGTGAACGCCGTCTGCCCGGGCTACATCACCACCCGCATGACGGCGCTCACCCGCCAGCTGCGCGGCGAGGCGATCATCGCCCGTACGCCGATGGGCCGCCTTGGCGAACCGCGGGAAATCGCCGAACTGGTTGTATGGCTCTGCTCCAACCGCGCCAGCTATGTCACCGGCGCCGCCTATGAGGTGGATGGCGGCATGACGGCCGCATGATCCCGGCGCCTTAAGCCACCTGTGCGGCGCGGCGGCAAAGGCCTATATGACCGCTGTGCAATCAGCCAGGAGTAGGGCGCCATGATCCGCCAGCCAGACCCGAAGCCCGACGTAATGGCCCGCCGCGACAGCATCGTCGCGGGCCTGCGGGCCTTGCTGCCGGAAAGCGGGGTCATCGCGGAACCCATCCGCCTGAAGCCGTATGAAACCGACGGGCTTTCCGCCTACCGCCAGGTACCGCTGGCGGTCGTCCTGCCGGAAACGACCGAACAGGTCGCCGCCGTCCTGGCGTTCTGCCACCAGAACGGGGTGCGCGTCGTGCCGCGCGGCGCCGGCACGTCGCTGTCCGGCGGCGCCTTGCCTATGGCCGATGCCGTCGTCATCGGCCTGATGCGGATGAACCAGATCCTGGACATCGATTATGCCGACCGCTGCGCCACAGTGCAGGCCGGCGTGACCAATATCGGCATCACCAACGCCGTCGCCGGCGACGGTTTCTTCTATGCCCCCGACCCGTCCAGCCAGCTTGCCTGCATGATCGGCGGCAACGTCAACATGAACTCCGGCGGCGCGCACTGCCTGAAATACGGCGTCACCGCCAACAATCTCCTTGGCCTCAAACTCGTCACCATGCAGGGTGAGATCGTTACTGTCGGCGGCGCCCACCTCGACGCCGCCGGCTATGACTGGCTTGGCCTGCTGACTGGCAGCGAAGGCCAGCTGGCTGTGATCACCGAGGTTACGGTGCGCATCCTGCGCGCGCCCGAAGGCGCCCGTGCCATGCTCGCCGCCTTCAAATCCAACGAAATCGCCGGCGGTTGCGTCGATTCCATCATCGCCTCCGGCATCATCCCGGTGGCGCTGGAATTCATGGACCGACCCGCCATCCACGCCTGCGAAGCCTTCGCCCATGCCGGCTACCCGCTGGATGCGGAGGCCATGTTGATCATCGAAGTCGAAGGCAGCACCGAGGAACAGGACCGCCTGCTGGAAAAGCTGTCCGCCATCTGCAACCAGTTCGACCCGATCAGCCTGAAGGTTTCCCAGTCAGCCGAGGAATCCCTGGCCATCTGGAAGGGCCGCAAGGGCGCGTTCGGCGCCGTCGGCCGGATCAGCCCCGACTACCTGTGTATGGACGGCACCATTCCCACCAGCCAGTTGCCGCACGTGTTGCGCCGTATTGGGGAAATGTCCGACAGCTACGGCCTGAAGGTCGCCAATATCTTCCATGCCGGTGACGGCAACCTGCACCCGCTGATCATGTTCGACGCCAACGATCAGACCAGCTTCCATAAGGCGGAGGCCTTCGGCGCCGATATCCTGAAGCTGTGCGTCGAGGTCGGCGGCTGCCTGACCGGGGAGCATGGCGTCGGCGTCGAAAAGCGCGATCTGATGCCGGTGCAATTCCATGCGCATGAGTTGGAGCAGCAGCGCCGCATCAAGTCTGCCTTCGACCCTGGCTGGCTGCTCAATCCCAGCAAGGTGTTCCCGCTGACCGATGCACAAACTGCCGAACTGCCGCGCGCCGCATGACATCTGAACAGGCTATCGTTGACGCCATCGCCGATGCTGCGCGGGCGAAGGAACCCGTTCTGGTCCAGGGCAATGGCACCAAGGCGGGCATGCTGCGTCCGGTGCAGGCCGCCCGCACCTTGTCCACAGCAGCCCTGTCGGGCATCACGCTGTACGCGCCCAAGGAGCTGATCATCTCCGCCTGGGCCGGCACGCCATTGACCGAGGTGGAGGCTGCCCTGGCCGAAGCCGGCCAACACCTGATCGCCGAACCACCGGATCTGTCGGCGCTGTTGGGTGGCACCAGCCAATCCGGCACGCCGCCGCAGACCCCGGTGCAAACGCCGGTGCAGACCCTGGGCGGCGTGGTTGCCGCCAACCTGTCCGGGCCGCGCCGAGTCGCCTGGGGCGCCATGCGCGATCACGTCATGGGGGTGCGCGCCGTCACCGGACGGGCGGAAATCATCCGCTCCGGCGGGCGGGTGCTGAAGAACGTCACCGGCCTTGACCTGTGCAAGTTGCTGACCGGCAGTCACGGCACGCTCGGCGTGATCACCGAGGTGACGCTGAAGGTTCTTCCGGGTCCCGAGGCCGCTGCCACCCTGGTCCTGCCGGGCCTCGACCCGGTCGCCGGTGTGGGTGCCTTGTCGGCTGCCCTCGGTTCTCCGTTCGGTGTGTCCGGCGCCGCCTGGCTGCCGCCGGAAGCGGCCCAGCGCGTCGCGGCTCTGCCGTCCGGCGCTTCGGCCACACTGATTCGGATCGAGGATTTCACGGAGTCCGTGACCTACCGCATTGGCCGCCTGAAGGATCAGCTGGCCATCAGCGGCTCGGTGGTCCTGGACACCGACGCCACGCGCAGCGTCTGGCGCGCGGTCCGTGACGCGGTGCCGCTCGATCCGGCGCCCGATGATGCAGTCTGGCGGGTGTCGGTGCGGCCGTCCGCGGGCCCTGCCGTGCTGGCCGCCGTGCAGAAAGCCGGTGTATCGGGCTTCCTGGACTGGGGCGGCGGCCTGGCCTGGTTGTCCGGCCCCGCCACGACCGAGACGCATCTCGCCGTCGAAGCGGCCGCCCTGGCCACCGGCGGCACCTGGACCCTGATGCGCGCGCCGGAGACGATGCGCGGCGCCGTCCGCGTCATCCCGCAGGAGCCTCCGGCGATGGCCCGCATCGCGCGAGAGGTCAAGGCGGCGATGGATCCGGCTGGCATCCTGAACCCTGGCCGTCTTTACGCAGGACTCTGATGTTCTTCATCTCGCCCTACATCAGCAACACCCTGTTCATCGCGACGATCTACCTGTCCGGCTATCAGCACGTGCAGCTGTACAAGCCCAACCCCATTAAGACGCTGCAGTTCTTCGTCATCATCTTCTGCCTGGTGATGATGCTC
>DAICYU010000013.1:0-8561 GCA_027311485.1 Acetobacteraceae bacterium | reverse complement strand
TTGCCTTCTACAACCGCGTAAACCCCTGGCTGTCCTGGGCGTTTTTCATCGTCGCCGTGGGCAGCCTGTTATTCATGATCCGGCAGCATCGCTATTTGCCGCCGCGGGAGCGTCGTTAGCAGCCGCCATGCAAACCAATTTCACCGCCGAACAGCTTCGCGATCCGGACACTGCGTCATCCAACAGCGTCCTGCGCACCTGCGTGCACTGCGGCTTCTGCACCGCGACCTGCCCCACCTACCAGTTGCTGGGCGATGAGCTGGATAGTCCGCGCGGCCGCATTTACCTGATCAAGGACATGCTGGAGACCGGACGTCCCGCGACCGAGGAGGTCGTGCGCCATGTCGATCGGTGCCTGTCCTGCCTGTCCTGCATGACGACCTGTCCGTCCGGCGTGAACTACATGCACCTGGTCGATCACGCCCGGACCTATATCGAGCAAACCTATCGTCGTCCGCTGGCTGAACGCCTGCTGCGCGACGCCATCGGCCGCCTGCTGCCGCATCCGAAGCTGTTTCGCCTGGCACTGCTCGGGGCGAGTGTCAGTCGCCCGCTGGCCCGTCTGATTCCCGGTCAGGCACTGCTGATGCAACGTCTGCGAGCAATGCTGTCACTGGCCCCGTCCAGCGTGCCGCCGCCCAGCCCGGTCGAGAAACCGGCGGTGCATCGCGCCGAAGGTCCGCGCAAGGCGCGCGTCGCGCTGCTGGCCGGCTGCGCGCAGCAGGTGCTGATGCCGCGCATCAACGAGGCCACCATCCGCCTGCTGACCCGGCTAGGGGTCGAGGTGGTGGTTGCCAAGGGGGCGGGCTGCTGTGGCGCGCTGAACCACCACATGGGCCAGCACGACCGGGCCATGGCGCTAGCGCGGGCCAATATCGAGGCCTGGACCCGCGAGCTTGACGGTGAGGGTCTCGACGCGGTGATCATCAACGCCTCGGGCTGCGGCACCACGGTCAAGGACTACGGGTTCATGTTCCGTACTGCCCCCGACCAACTGCGTCAGCAGGCCGAAAAGATTGCCGGCCTGACGGTGGACATCACCGAATTTCTGGCACGGTTCGGCTACGCGCCGACGCGCGAGGCGCCAGGCCTTACGGTCGCCTATCACTCGGCCTGCAGCCTGCAGCACGGCCAGCGGGTGACCGCCGAACCGAAGACGCTGCTGTCGCGTGCCGGCTTCCGCGTCGTCGAGCCGAAGGAGCCGCATCTGTGCTGCGGGTCTGCCGGCACCTACAATTTGCTGCAGCCCGCCATTGCCGAGCAGTTGCGCGACCGCAAACTGGGCAACCTGAAGGCGACAAAGCCTGACCTGATCGCCGCGGGGAATATTGGCTGCATCACGCAACTGGCCTCCGGGGACATCCTGCCCGTGGTACATACGGTCGAATTGCTGGACTGGATGGCTGGTGGCCCGCGCCCGCCCGCGATCGGAGGGTAACATGAGCAGGCGTCCGCTCGGCGACCAGGCTATTGCTGGAACGGTGCGGCGGATTGTCCTGGGCGCAGTGGTGTGTTCGGTCGGGCTTTACGGCGCCGCGCTGGCGCAGGTCTCCAGCAACAAGCCGGCCGCGATGGACCGCCTGCTGGACGCCCTCAAGACAGCGCCCGATGCGCAGACCGCCGCGCAGCTGGAGGCGAGGCTGCAACATGACTGGTTGCAGGCCGGCTCCCCAGCCGTCACGCTGCTGATCAACCGGGGTCTTCGCTTGCTGGAGACGGGTGAGACCGCTGGTGCTGTCCAATCTTTCTCGGACGCGATCACCTTGCAGCCGGAGGTGGCCGAGGCATGGCACCAGCGTGCGATCGCTCGGTATCACGCCGGGGACTTGAACGGTGCGATCCAGGACCTGCACGAAACGGTGCGGCTGCAGCCGCGCGATTTCGCCGCCTTCCGGACGCTGGCCGACATTGCCGCCGCGCAGGAGGATTGGAAGGGCGCCTATGCGGCCTGGCAAAAGGTGATGGAAATCGATCCCAAGACACCGAACGGCGAAGACCGGCTGCGCGATCTGAAGCGCAAGGCACTGGGCGAAGATACGTGAAGGCCGTTCCAACCCGCTGACGATAGCCAGGCGTCGTTCCAGCCGAGTTACTCAGCGGCGCTTTCCACAGTGTTTTGGTCGGATTTTGGCTGGCACCGCGCTCTCAACTCAGTCAGTTCGGACTGACGCTGCAGGCGGAAAGGACAGGCATCATACCGGTCGGCCTCGCATCGAACGATCCCACACTCAAGGCAGGCGGACTGCTCGTCTGGCACTTCACTGACGACGTGCCTGGACCAAAGGGCCCGTAATTTCGATATCATAACGTATCCTCCCCGGCGAGAAATCACCGCAACGGATGCGTATGCAGCCAATGTATCCTTCCGCAGATCGTTGATCCCGATCAAACCCGACTTGAACGATTTGGTGAGGCCGCCGGACGTGGCTCATACCAGCAACCCGACGGATTGACTGCTTTTCAAATGGCCGTCCACCCATGGTATTTTATTGGTTTCGCGCGCTGCCGCCCCACCAACCCCGCGCGCATACCAGCCGGCCCGAAGGGCCGTTGATATCAGAACGCCGCTTCCTCCATCTCCATCATTGCCGTCTTGCCTGCCTTGATCGCCGTCAGCAGTCCTGCCACCTGCGGCAGAATCCGTTCCATATAGAAACGAGCGGTCGTCAGCTTCGCCTTGTAGAAAGCAGTGTCCGCGTCCGGGCGCGCCAGCTTTTCGACCGCGATCACCGCCGAACGTGCCCACATGAAGCCGACGGCCACGAGGCCGAACAGGCGCAGATATTCGGTCGCAGCGGCACCCGCTTCCTCCGGATCCGCCATGCCCTTCGCCGCGATCTGCGCTGTGGCGAGTTGCAGGGCGCCGAAAGCCTTGCCAAAGCCCTTGATCATGTCGCCCAGCATCGGATGGCCGCTGTTCCGTTCGATGAAATCGTTCACCGGGTGGAAGAACGTGCGCAGCATGCGTCCCGCGCCCTGCGGCAGCTTGCGCCCGACAAGGTCCAGCGCCTGGATGCCGTTCGTGCCTTCGTAGATCATCGAGATGCGGGCGTCGCGGACCAGCTGTTCCATCCCGTGGTCGCGGATGTAGCCGTGGCCGCCATAGACCTGCATGCCGATATTGGTGGCCTCAAACCCCAGGTCGGTGAACAGCGCTTTCACCACCGGCGTCATCAGCGCGGTAAAGTCCTCGGCGTGCTTGCGGACCTCTGGATCATTCGCCCGTTCCATCTCATCCAGCTGCCGTGACACCCACCCCCCCAGCGCCCGGCATCCTTCCGTATACGCACGGATCGTCAGCAGCATGCGGCGGACATCGGGGTGGACGATGATCGGATCGGCGGCCTTCTCCGGGTCCTTCACGCCGGCCAGGCTGCGGCCCTGGATGCGGTCGCGAGCGTAGGTCACCGCGCTCTGGTAGCTGGTCTCGGCGGCGCCCAGGCCCTGGATGCCGACCGACAGGCGTTCACTGTTCATCATGGTGAACATGTTTGCCAGCCCCTTGTTCGGCGCACCGACCAGCCAGCCGGTCGCGTCCTCGAACGTCAGTTGGCAGGTGGCACTGCCCTTGATGCCCATCTTGTGCTCGATCGCGGTGCAGATCACGCCGTTGCGGGCGCCGGGCCGGCCATCGTCGGTGGGGATGAATTTCGGCACCAGGAACAGGCTGATGCCGCGTGTGCCGGGCGGCGCGTCCGGCATCCGGGCCAGCACCAGGTGAATGATATTCTCCGTCAGGTCATGCTCACCGGCGCTGATGAAGATCTTTGAGCCGCTGATCCGGTAGCTGCCGTCCGCCTGCGGCACTGCGCGCGTGCGCAGCATGCCCAGATCGGTGCCGCAATGCGCTTCCGTCAGGCACATCGTGCCTGACCACGTGCCGTCGATCATCTTGGGTAGGTAACGGTCCTTCAGCGCGTCGGACCCATGCGCGGCGATCGCCTGATACGCCCCATGAGTCAGGCCGGGATACAGGCTGAAGGCTAGGTTGGCCGAGCAGATCATTTCCTCGATGAGTTTGTTGACGCTTTCCGGCAGGCCCTGGCCGCCCCAGCGCGGGTCGGCGGAAACGGCGGTCCAGCCGCCGGCGCGGAATGTATCGTAAGCCTGCCTAAATCCCTTTGGCGTGCGCACGACGCCGTTTTCCAGCACGCAGCCGGCCTCGTCACCGCTGGCGTTGATCGGCAGCAACACGTCTTCCGCAACCTTGGCAGCCTCCTCCAGGATGCTGTCCATCAGGTCGGGGGAAACGTCTTCCAGCCCGTGCAACCGCGTCAGGCTGGCGCTGTCATGCAGTTCGTGCAGCACGAAGCGCATGTCGCGCAAAGGGGCTTTGTAGGTCTGCATCGTCCGTCTCCTTGCATCGCCGACTTGCGTCGTGCCTGTCGTCCTGGCCAGCGGCGAGTGCCTGCTGCCATCCCCGGGCCGGGGTTTCACGGTTCATCGTTCGGTTCTCATGGCCCGGGGTCGATCCGGGCCATGGCACCACACATCAATTCCGTAACGGCTTCCCCGTTTCCAATGTGTACTCGATCCGCGCCAGCGTTGGTGCCGTTCGGGCCAGCCGCATGAACGCCTTCCGCTCCAGGTCCATCACCTGCTGCTCATTGACCGTATCGATGATGTCGGTGTCGCCGCCGGTCAGTACTTCGGCCAGTGCGTCGGCCACGATCAGATCATGATCGGTCGCGATCCCGCGCCGATGGAAGCCGGACGCCGCCGCGTTCAGCGCTGCCTTGCCGCCCGGCCCGGGCAGGACAAATTCCGGCGGTTTCGGTGGTGTATAGCCATCCACAAGGCTCAGCGCCCGCAGCTTCGCATCCGCCAACAGCCGGTCGCGGTTCATCGTGATGCCGTCGGTCAGGCGCAGGAACTTCTTCTCCATTGCCTGATGCGCGGATTTCGAAACGTCCGCGGTGCTGATCGTTTCAAACACCTTCGCCGGTGCCGGCATCGGTCCGCGCGGCAGTTTCGGCTCCGCCCGCCAGCGCGCCAGCATCTCACCGCAGCCGCCCCAGCCGGGCACCAGGCCGACACCGCATTCCACCAGGCCCAGATACGTCTCCGCATGCGCTTGCACCGCATCGGCATGCAGCACGATCTCACACCCGCCGCCCAGCGCCATCCCGGCCGGCGCCGCCACGACGGGGAAGGGGGCGTATTTCAGCGCCTTGTAGGTCTGTTGCCCGGCGGCGATCAGCTTCTCGATTTCACCCCAGGCGGCGATGTTGGCGGCGAACAGCGCCAGCCCCAGGTTCGCGCCAAGCGAGAAATTGCTGCCCTCATTGTAGATCACCAGGGCTTTGAACGACGTCCTGACCACCTCGATCGTCTTGCCGAGCAGTTCGATGATCTTGTCGTCAAGCGCGTTTGACTTGGAGGTGAACTCAAAGCACGCCACGCCATCGCCGATGTCCCACAGCGCGGCCGAGGCGTTCTTCAGGACCGGCTTCGCTGCTGCTTTCACATCGTCCAGCAGAAAGACGCCCGGCGCGCGGTGGACATCGTGGTATTCGCCGTCCAGCCCAAGGCATTGGCGCTGACCAGAGGCCACGCGATAGAAGCGCTTGTCCGCCGCATCGGCCAGCAGCTTCGGCACCGCCATCCCATGGGCCGCCAGCCGCTCTGCCAGCCATCCGGCACCCACCCTGTCGGCCAGCTCGAACGGACCCCACCGCCACGCGTAGCCCAGTCGCATCGCTTCGTCGATATCAGCAACGGACGCGGCCGCTTCGGGGATCAACGTCGCCGCATAGGCGATCGTCTGTCCCAGCACGCGAAACGCATAGGTCCCTGCTTTGCCGGGTGCCGACAGCAGGGCGCGCAGGTCCTCCGCCCCTCGTTCCAGTTCCGGCAGAACCGGCTTCCGTTCGGCCCGGTATTCGCCGGTTCGCAGATCGATCGCCATCATGGCGCGGCCGCCGCCCGAACGGTCCATCCGGTAGAAGCCGCCTTTGCCCTTCCGTCCGGTCAGCCCCTGTTCGATCATCCGCCCGATCAGCGGCACGTCGCGATCGCGCATGGAGGCGTTGACCTGCGGTCCCAGATCGATGCCCACGAGATCCATCAGCCCGAACACGCCGGTCTTCGGAATGCCCATCGGCGGCCCGACGATGGCATCCGCTTCCTCGACCGTCAGTCCTTGGTCGATTGCCTCGACCAAAGCGCATTGCAGCCAGTAGATGCCCAGGCGATTGGCGATGAAGCCCGGGCTGTCGTTGCAGCGCACCACGCTTTTGCCCAGCGCCCGGTCGGCGAAGCTGGCCACGCGATCGGCCAGCCCCGGGTCGGTGTCTGCCCCGGCGACAAGTTCCATCAGCCGCATATAGCGGGGCGGGTTGAAAAAATGGGTGATCAGGAAGTCGCGGCGGAACGCCTCGCCCATCCCCTGCGTCAGCCATTTCAGCGCGATGGTGGAGGTGTTGGAGCTGATCGCCGTTCCTGGCCGCCGCACCGCCTGCAGCCGATGATACAGCGCCTGCTTGACGTCCAGCCGTTCGAGCACCGCCTCGATGATCCAATCGCAATCGGCCAGCTTGCCAAGGTCGTCGTCCAGGTTGCCGGTTTCGATCAGCTTTGCCGCGCCGTCATGCATGAATGCGGCGGGTTCGGCCTTGCGCAGCTTTTCGACCGCCGATTTCGCTAGCACCGAGCGATCATTGGCGCCGGCCGGGACGATGTCCAGCAACACCACGGGCACGCCAGCATTGGCGACCTGCGCGGCGATCCCCGCCCCCATGGTGCCGGCGCCGACCACGCCCACCTTGCGGATCGCGCCAGATGATACAGCGCCGCTCATCACACGCGTTCCAGGATGGTGGCGATCCCCTGACCGCCGCCGATGCACTGCGTCGCCAGGGCATACCGCCCGCCCTCCCGCGCCAGCAATGACGCCGCCTTGCCGGTGATCCGCGCCCCTGTCGCGCCCAGTGGATGCCCCAACGCGATTGCCCCGCCGTCAAGGTTCAGTGTTTCGTCCCGAATGCCCAGCTCCCGCGCGCAAGCCAGCGCCTGGCTGGCAAAGGCTTCGTTCAGTTCGACAACATCGATCTTGCCGATGTCGATACCCGCACGGGCGAGCGCCTTCTGCGTCGCCGCAACCGGCCCGATGCCCATCACCTCCGGCGCGCAGCCGGCCACGGCGATGGACGCGATGCGCGCCAGCGGACGCAGCCCGTTCCTCTCGGCATAGGCTTCGCTGCACACCAGCACCGCCGCGGCGCCATCGGTCAGCGGCGATGCTGTGCCCGCCGTCACCGTGCCATCCTTATCGAAGGCCGGCTTCAGGCCCGCCAGTCCCTCGGCCGAGGTATCCGGCCGGATGCAACCATCCCGATCCACCGTGCCGCCCTTGCCGGTGATCGGCACGATTTCGTCCGTCAGCTTGCCGGCGGTGACAGCAGCGGCGGCCAGCCGATGGCTGCGCACAGCAAACGCCTCCTGCTCCGCACGCGGAATTTGCCACTTGCGCGCAACGTTTTCCGCCGTCTCTCCCATGCTGATATACGCCTCCGGCCGGGACTGCATCAGCGCCGGATTCAGCAGCGGATTGTAGCCCATCATCGGCACGCGGCTCATGCTTTCGATCCCGGCGCAAATGAACACGTCCCCGGCGCCCAGTGCGATCTGGCCCGCGGCCATGTGGATCGACTGCATCGACGACCCGCAGAACCGGTTTACCGTGCAACCGGCAACGGACAGCGGCAGGTCAGCAAGCAGCCCGATCAGGCGGGCGACGTTCAATCCCTGCTCACCCTCCGGAAAGGCGCAGCCGACAATAATATCCTCGATATCCTCGGGCTTCACACCGCTGCGGTTGATCAGCGCACGCACCACCTGCGCCGCCATATCGTCGGGCCGCACCCGCGCCAGCGCGCCCTTGCTGGCAAAATGAAAAGGCGAGCGTGCGTAGCCCGCGATCACGGCATGGCTCATGGCAATCTCCTCATCTGTTTGCGGCTCGGCGCGGCCGCTGTTCAACCGGTTGCAGGGCGGTTTCGGCCTGCCGGGCGATATCGTCCAGTTCGGCCAATGCCTCATCGATCGCCTGCCGCTGCGCGACAAGCTGGTCCCGCCGTTTGCCGACGGCGGTCAGCAGCAGGCGGAGTTGCGCGTGCTGGGTGATGTCCGCATCATAAAGGTCGAGGTATTCCCTGATTGTGCTGAGTGAGAACCCAAGCCGCTTGCCGCGCAAAATCAGGATCATCCGGGCGCGATCGCGGACCGAATAGACCCGTGTCGTTCCAACGCGCTGTGGTGCGATCAAGCCCTTGTCTTCATAGAAACGAATGGCACGGGCTGTCATGCCCAGTTCCTTGGCCAGTTCCGTCACCGTATAAAGCCGGGTGTCCGCCATTGCCTGTTCCGCCACCTGGACTGTCGGCTCATACCGTATACGTCAACAAGCTCTCGTCAAGTGCCGTTGGCGTTGACTTCCTGCACCAGTTCCTTCCGCGACAACTTGCCGATCATCGTCTTGGGCAAACTCTCCCGGATGTCCACCCGCACCGGCATTTCGATGGGTGAGACGCGGTCGCGCAGGAAATCCCGCAACTGCTCGC
>DAICYU010000139.1 GCA_027311485.1 Acetobacteraceae bacterium | reverse complement strand
GAACAAGTGACCAGGTTACCTTACCACAGCCGAACGAAAAAAGCTTAGTTAAACTCTGCGGATTTTCCGCAGGGAGTCGACTGGCCCGCTAATGCTGGGTAGGCACGATATCGTTGAAGCCCTGCTTGCACTCGCAAGAGGCGGGTGGCTTGGCCGTCCGGCCAGGTTGGCGTTGAAACGGCTGCTCCGCCGGGGCGAGCCGCAGACCGGGGAGGCCGTACAGCGGCCGAGCGTGGTCACATCCGCCCAGCAACTGGAATCGCTTGGGCGTGTAACCGGCGGCGTTGCGCACGATTTCAACAACCTGCTGACCGTCGTCCTGGGCAATGCGGCTGCCCTTCGGGTCAGCGCGGAAGCGCGCGGCGATGCACAGGGTGCCCGCCGGGCTGAACTGATAGAACGCGCGGCGGAGCGGGGCAGTCGGCTCGCGGGGCAGTTGCTTGCATTCTCGGGCAAGCAGGTGCTGCTGCCGCGGGTGGTGTCGACCTACGATGTCGTGTCCGGGGCCCATCATCTGCTCACCGGGGCAGCGGGCGAATCCGTCCGAATTACGCTGGCCGGCGAACGAAATCTCTGGCCGTCTCGGGTTGATCCGGCCCAGCTGGAATCGGCAATCCTGAACCTCGTATTGAACGCACGCGATGCGATGCCGAATGGCGGTAACGTAACCATTCAGTTCCGCAATCGGCGTGTGACCGCCGAACCCGCCGATGCGCCGTGGCGCTCCGCCGGTGATTACGTGACCATCGATGTCCGTGACTCCGGCACAGGAATCCCGCCAGACCTCCTAGATAAGGTCTTTGAGCCATTTTTCACCACTAAGGCGATCGGCAAAGGCAGCGGCCTCGGGCTGGCGCAGGTGCACGGTTTTGCACGCCAGTCTGGCGGCTGGGTGGAACTTTCCAGCGTCATTGACAACGGCACCACGATATCTCTGTTCCTGCCCCGCTTTCGTCGGGCGGAGAAATCCCGTGATCCGGAGGGCGGAGCCACAACCTCGGAACCGCGCCAAACCATTCTTTTCGTAGATCCGGACCCCAAATGCCGTGACTCGAGTTGTGCGGCGCTGAGTGCAGCCGGTTACAGCGTGCTGCTGGCGACGACCGCGTCCGGCGCCATCACACATCTAGTTTCCGAAGAACGGATTTGCCTGCTGGTAACAGAGGAGGATCTGCCGGGCGGCATCAACGGCGCCGACATGGGCAGGCATGCGCGGACCTTGCGTCCCGAACTTCGCATACTAGTGTGCTCAGGCAGCGCGCAGCACGCGCCAACAGGGCGGCCGCGCCGGTCGCCAGACGAAAGCGATGGATTCGCGTTCTTGGCCAAGCCATTCCAAGCCGCCGACCTGGTAGCGGTCGTGGCCGCGCTGCTGACCGCCGATACGTTCTCGACCGACACCGAAGAGTTGCTGGCCGAAACGCGCGAACGCGATGCACCGGAAGCCGCCGCATTCGGCCGCACAATGCCCCCGGAATCAGAGGGCGGAGCGGCTGAAACCGATGCCGCGGCGCCGAATATCCGAGGCAACACGATCCGGCTCGGCGTCGCGCCGTTCAAGGCGATCGGGTCGAGTGATCGCGGGGTATGCGCCGGCTTGGCGGAGGAGATAACGACGGCCGTCGCAGCGTTTCGTATGATCACCTGTGTCAGTCCAGCGTCGGTCGCGGCCGTCGCCCAGGCACCAGGCAAACCGGCTGACGCCTGGAAAAAGCTTGATCTGGATTTCGTTGTTGAAGGCAGCCTACGGCGGAAGGGCGACGACATCCGCGTCTTTGTGCGCCTCCTTAGAATGGACGAGTCCGGTGAAATCACCTGGACCCGGCGCTTCGACGGAAAAATGTCGGATGTCCTGAACATGCAGGACCGGATTGCGCGGGAGATTGCTGCCCAGGTCGGCCCCGAAGTGGTGATCTGGGAGGGGCGGCAGGCTGCGCTGCGGCCTCAGGTCGATGCCACGGCACATGGCCTTATGCTTCGGGCGATACCGGCAATCTACAGTGTCGATCAGGCCGGGTTCGCGCAGGCCGGGCAGTTGCTGGAGGAAGCCCTGGCACTCGATCCCTCAAACGCCGGTTGCCATTCGTGGCTTGCGCATTGGTATCTGTTTAAATTGGGCCAGGGGTGGGAGGCTGAACCGGCGCGGGCGATCCAACGCGCTGACGACCTGTCGCAACGCGCCATCGCGCTTGATCCGGGCGATGCCCGCGGTTTCACCGTCGCCGGACACGTGCGGGCCTTTCTGCGGCGCGACGCCGGTGGCGCCTTGCCGCTGCATGAGCGTGCTCTTGCTCTAAACCCCAGCTTAGCACTGGCATGGTGCTACGCCGGGCTGGCACACAGCTATCTGGGCAATCATGCCGAGGCGATCCGCAGTATCCGCCGCGCCCAGCAACTTTCCCCATACGATCCGCATGGGTTTTTCTTTGACATGGCGCTGACCATGCCGTTGCTGATGAGTGGCGACTACGAAACCGCAGCCCGCGTCGGACGCAGGGCAAGGGACGCTCACCCCGGCGTCTCCTCCACCTACAAGGGCCTGATCGCCGCGCTCGGTTTGTTGGGCGCGAAGAGCGAGTCGACGGCAGCACGCGAGGCACTGCTGAGACTCGAACCGCGCTTCTCGATCAGCAGTGCCATCGCGCGCTCACCGCTGCTGCGGCCAGAGGACCTGGGCCTTTATGTTCAGGGACTCCGGCTTGCCGGCATTCCCGAGCGGTCCGATGGCGGGGACCTTGTCCTGTTTTAGAACGCTCCCGCGCCTACCGATCGGCGCGCCGCCAACGCCTACCCGCGACTACGACGTCTGGTTCGCTGCACCATCCGGAGCGCAGGCAGAGCGAGCTGCATCAGCGTGAAGGAGCTATTTAGCCCCTGGACCGCCCGTCGCCGCAGATCGAGGGCCTCGCGTTCCGTCGCACTGGGCCCTGACCGGCTGGCGAGACCCAAAAGAACAAGCGCGATCAAAAGATCGGCTCCGCCCAGAATACCGGCTGTCGCGAACACGCTCATGTCCGCCAGCATACGAATAGCGTACCAAGCGCCAATGTGTATAAAGACAAGCGTTCCAATAACGAACAGCAATGCTGCGGCTGCCATGACAAGCCGGCGGACCATACGGCCGGCCATCCCTTGCAGCCGCAGCTTCTCGGCCTCTAGTGCCAGCCGTGCGAGTTTGAGTGGATGCATTGCTCAGCGCATCGCGCGGCCAATGATCCAACCGACAGCGGCGGCAATCGCGATGGCGATCAGTGGCCGCTCCTTTACACGCCCGACCACCGCCTGCGACTGCCCACCGACAACATCGCGGGCATCGCTCATGGCCCGTTCCGCGCGGCCGACAAAGTCGGATACGGCTGGTGTGACGCGGTCCTTCATCAGAGAATCAACCTCGTCGCGCAGGCGCGCGATTTCAGCCCGGGCATTTTCAAGCCGCCGATTGCTGTCTGTCGCCATGACCATTGCCCCGCTCCATTCTGATTGCAACGCGCGATTAACGAGGTTTAGGCCCTCGCGTTCCCCGCCGGCTATGCAGTCTCAGCACGCTTGCGCAAGCGTGATGGCCTGCCTTACGTTTATAGGAACATCGACTGATTTTCGCCTGCGCGTCCCGATCGGCGCATCATCGTGCCGGTGTCTGCGCGGGCAGCGGACTTCCGGTCGGAATGAACGTTGTCGATCAGCAAATACCGTGACTTCACGATCGCAAAGCCGCTAACTTGCCAGCCGCGTAAGTGCGGAGTCGGCCATGCTTGATCTGACCGGAATTATGTTCAGTTCGCTCATGATGCTTTTCATCGTGGTACGCGCAATACGCCTTGACCGCGCCGAACCGTGGTTTCGTCCGATCAAACGGGCCGAGTCCAGCAAGGCGAAGTCGAACGGGCGCTTCACCGCTTAGCGACCCGCAAGGATTTCTAACCCGTGCTGCGTACTCTGTGGCTCATTTTTGTCTACACTGCGTTCCTGAGCCTGGGCGCCGCCGCGCCGTTCGTCTTCACGCTTGGCTATGTCTGGGTTGATACGTTCCAACCTCAATTCATCAGCTATTTCTTCCTAAACCAACTGCCGGTTGCCCTGATCATGGGGGTTGCAGCATTCGGCAGCTATATACTCATGGATCATCGGTCGCCGCCAAAGCTGACTCTGGCCAGTGTTCTGCAACTCACTATGGCCGTTTGGGTATCCATGACCCTTATCTGGGCGGTGGCCCCTGACGCCGCATGGGGTAAATGGAACGTTGTTATCAAAACGCTCGCATTCTCGGCATTCATACCGCTTGTGATACGCTCAAGGGCGCAGATCGAGGCATTTACGCAGACTTACGTCCTGTCGCTGGCTGCAAATTTCGTCCCGTTCGGGTTGAAGGTTTTGATTTCGGGCGGCGGCTACGGTGTGAACCTCGGCCTCGAAGGCGGGAACAGCGGCTTGGCCGAAGGAGGACTCCTGTCCAGCTCATGCCTGATGGCCGTTCCGCTCGCTGTTTTTCTCGCCGGCCATAGTCGCCTGTTGCCGGATTGGCGTCCGTTCAGGCTCGGCTATTGGGCATTGGCAGGTCTGGCAGTCGTTACGGCTATCGGCACGTATGAGCGCAGCGCGTTAATCGGCCTTATCGTCCTGGCGGGCTATACGTGGCTGAGAACACCGCGCAAGGTCCTGGTCGGGTTTGTGATCGTCGTGGTCGGCGCCCTCATCCTCTACAAGATGCAGGATAGCTGGTTCAACCGTGTCTCGACGATCGGCAGTTATCAGACCGAAGACTCCGCCTTTGTGCGCCTGCTCGTCTGGAAGTGGACGCTCGGCTTTGTTGCCCAGAACCCGCTGGGCGGCGGCTTCATGGCGTACGTCATCGATCACGTCGAGGTTCCCGCCCGCGGCGCTACAGCGGGATATGTTCAGTTCGGCCGAGCGTTTCACAGCATTTATTTTGAGGTGTTGGGCGAACATGGCTTTATCGGGATCGGCATTTTCCTGCTTCTAAGCGTAAGCGTGTTTTTCAAGCTACGGGGCATCGCGAAGCAGGCGCGACGCTATCCGGAACTGGCTTGGATCGTCTCTCTCGCGGACGCGCTTCAGGTCGGGTTGGCCGTCTTCATGACATCGGGCGCTTTTGTCGGTATCGCTTTCCAACCGATGTTCTGGTATTTCATTTCTCTCTCGGTTTCCCTGGACGCCTACGTCGCGCGTGTCATTCCGCACGACAATTTCAGGGTTGCCTGGGGTCGTACAGTCCAGTCGGAGAGCATCGAGCCCGTTGCGGAAGCGCCTGTGGCGGCAAGACCGGCCGTCGCCGGTTGGCGCGATCAGCGCTCACCGGTTCCGCAACCCGTCTGGCGGCAGGCCAGACGGCCATAGGGTTTCTGTACAACCAAAAGCTGCCCATGCGCGCAGGTAGGAGCAATCGATGGCAGGGAAGGCGCTGAAGCGGCTTTACCGCGTCAGCGCCGGTAAACCCGTCGAGCATTTTCCATAAACACTGCGCGCCTTTGCGTCTCCGTCATCTTCACTGGCAGCGCGTGTGCCGGATCGTCGAAATCCCAGTGCGGATAGTCCGTCGCGAACAGCACCCTGTCCCAGCCGATCCAGTCGATCGCCTCGGCCAACTGTGACCGCGGCTCCGGCTCCTCTATCGGTTGGGTGGTAAACCAAACGTTCGTGCGAAGATATTCAGATGGTGCGCGCTTCAGATAGGGCACCTCCTGCTTCAGCTTCGCCCATTGCCGGTCCAGTCGCCATGCCAGAGACGCAGCCCACGCCAACCCGCCCTCGACCAGCACGACCTTCAGCTTCGGAATCGCCTCGAACACGCCTTCCAGGATCATGCTAACCAGCAGCGCTTGCTGCGCCTGGGCATGGCCGACCATTTCCTCGATATAGTAGCTGCCCCAGCCGCCGGCGGTATTTGGCCAACCACCATTACCGAAGGCGTGGATGCCAACAGCCAGGTCGGCCGCAGCCGCCGCCTCATAAATCGGCCAGTAACGACGCTGACCCAATGGTTCGGCGGTGCGGGACAGCAACAGCACCTGGGCAAAATCCGCGTCCGGCGCCCGCAACTCAATCTCCTTCACCGACGCGGCGGCGTCCTCATACGGCACCACGACCGAGGCGCGCAGGCGCTTGTCCTGTGATGTCCATTCGGCTTTCTGCCATTCATTCGTCGCGTGGGTGATGGCGGCGGACAATGCCGGATTGGTGGCGCCCTGCCCGCTGGTCAGCGGGTTGAGGATACCCAGGGCCACATTGTTCGGGTCTAGATGTTGCCGAGCCATGAATGCGAGATCGCTGCCCGGAGATCCCCCGTCCGGCAGAAATGCATCACGCCGACACGCTTGCGGCTGGTTCTTCGGATAGGCTGATCCTTTCTCCCATGGCTGCCGATAGGTAATCCCGAACGCTTCCACATGCTCTTGCCACTGCCGGGACAGGTACGGATACAGCGCCTTGCTGACCCCGCCGATGCCAACGCCCGCCGGGCGTGGATGGATGTCGCAGTCCGCAATGGCCAGCCGCGATGCGGCGGCGGACTGCAAGCCGGCACGATTCAGGACGTCCACGTTCATGGCACGCTCTCCGTTTCTGTCAGCCGCATATAAGTGCGCAGCGGGTTATCCAGCATGATCTTCCGCGTCAGTTCTGCGTCAAGCCCCGCCGGGAGCGGCTGCATGCCCTCAAACTGCCAATGCGGATAATCTGTGGAAAACAGCAGCATTTCATCCGAGCCGATATGATCAATCAGCCGGGTAACCGACGCTGTGTCAGGTGGAGCATCGAACGGTTGCAGCGTCAGGCGCACCCGGTCCCGGATGATGGAACCTGGCGGGTCTGAAACCCATGGTATCTCGCTGCGCAGACCTTTCCAGAACTTGGTCAGGCGCCAAAGGTAGGCGGGCAGCCAGGAGACGCCGGATTCCATCAGCACGACGGTCAGGCGCGGAAATTTGGCGAATACGCCCTCGGCAATCAGGCTAGTCAGTTGCGATTGGAATGCAGTGGCCTGATCGACGTATTCCTCAATGAAGGTGGTCGGCCAACCCACGGGGGTAACAGGGTTGCGGAACATGCTGCCGGCATGGACACCCACCGGCAGACCCTGCCGTTCCGCCGCGGCGTAAATCGGCCAGTTTTGACGGCGGCCCAAAGTGGTTTCGCTGCCGACGAGCAGCAGCACCTGGACGAAGCGACGGTCGGACGCAACGCGGTTGATCTCGTCAACCGCCAGTTCGGCGTTCTGCATCGGCACAACAATCGAGGCACGCAGCCGGCTGTCGCGATCTAACCACTCGCGTGCGATCCAGTCGTTCAGCGCCCTGGCAAAGGCGACGCCCAGGTCTTCGCTGAACTGGGCCTGCACGCCATACAGACAGTTGCAAATAGCCAACTGCGTGCCGAAAGGGTCCAAGGCCTGGCGACCCAGGACGTCTACGCCAGTGGCGGTGCGCCCGGTTTCGTCGCGCCAGTCCTGGCGGAATGAAAGCGGGTTACGGGTCGGGTAGCTGATCGTCGTCAGGTCTTCGATGCCACGGCGAATGACGGTTTCGCGCCAGTGGTCGTCCAGGTAGGGCAGCAGGGCGTTGATGCCAGGGACGACGGGGTGCAGGTCGCAGTCGATCGGAGCGACGGTCATGGGACAATCGCTGCGTCGGATCGTGACCCTATTGCCGGCGCGTTCATACTCATGGCTGCCTCAGTCCGGTAGCTGCACCAGAAGGTCGTCGCCGTCCTGCCTGATTGGGTAGACGGCAATATCCTCATCCGCAGGGGCCGACATTGCCTTCCCGGTACGCACATCGAACTGGGCCGCATGCAACGGGCATTCGATGCAGCCGTTTTCCAGCCAGCCTTCAGACAACAGCGCGTACTCGTGGGAGCACACGTTGTCGGTTGCGGCGAATTCCCCGCCTGGCAAATGGTAGATTGCCACTTCCTTTTCGCCGACGCGAACGCCCAGGCATTGGCCTTCCGCAACCTCGGTCACCGCCGCAACACGCACCCATCCAGCCATTCTGTCGTCTCCTTTTCGTTATGCAGGCCGGCATGGGCGCAGGCCGTCAAGACGTTGTAGCCGCGGTAGCCGCGGTATTCCAGACTGTGGCCATGATCGAGGCGGACAGACGGTGGCGGGATGGGGTCGTGTATACGAGATTGGTGATATGACGGTTTGGACTGGCGACAGTGTGCCAATATCCGTTTGGACAACAAAAAAGCCGGGTCGAAACCCGGCCGTTGGCGAGTTCTTGCGTGGATCGGAGCTTTTGCCAACCGAAGGCCGCGGTGAGGGTCGCGTAGAGTATCCGATAGACGACAGGCGCCCCGTTACTTGCCGTAGGGAGCCCATTGCTGGGACCGCGTAGCGGCTCTCGTACCGGATGCATTCGCAGCAGGCACAATGGCAGAAGCCAAGCTTAAGGCGGCAAGGGCGGCAAGAAAAAATTGCTTCATCGGTCTTCTCCCTTTCGAGTCGGGCGAGGTGTCCGGCCTTCGCGAAATGAGCATATGCATGGGTTGTACAAACAAGAACCAAGTGTTAAGCATGACAGAGA
>DAICYU010000138.1 GCA_027311485.1 Acetobacteraceae bacterium | reverse complement strand
ACGCAGCCCTGCCGTGCAGTATTATTCACGTGAGGCATCACCGGCGCCCGCCACCGCGCGGCGACCGCCGTTCATCCACTGAGCATGGGCGCCGAGGGAACCTGCCTGCGCGCTACCGGGCGGCCATGTCGGCCGCGATCGCGCGGAATACCGGGACGGCCGCAACCAGGTCTGCCAGCCTGACCGCCTCATCTGGCCGGTGCGCCACGCCAATGTCGCTGGGACCGCAGACGACGCAGGGCGCGACCGCCTGCAGCACCGATGCATCGGTGCCGAACGGCGCCGTGGTGGCGGCCTGCCCCGTCCTGCGCTCACACAGCCGCACGAACGCATCATCCACAGCCAGTTCCGGCGGCCGCCCTTCCTCGGCCTCGGTCACGGCAACGCCATGCCGCCGCGCCGCCTGATGCACCGCCTCGCGGATCGGCGCCGGATCGATGCTGGCCGAGTAGCGGAACTTGATGCGTGCCGTCGCCACCGGGACCGTGACGTTCACCGCCGTGCCATGGTTGTCGATCACCAGGTTGAAGTCGCTGAACGGCGGCTGATAGGCCGGGTCCTGCAAGGACCGGTCGGTCCGCAGCCGCTCAAACACCTGCTTCATCTCGGCCAGGAAAGGAATCAGGTCCCAGTTTGCGTTGCGCCCCTCCCCGGTCGAGCTGTGCGCCTGCACCCCGGTCGCGACACAGGTGAAGGCGATATGGCTGCGATGCCCGCGCACCGGTCGCATCCGCGTCGGCTCCACCACCAGGATGCCGCGCAGCCCGGCGCGGCGCGCCAGGGCGGAGCGTTCGGCGATGACACGCGCGCCTTGCTTGGTGGTCTCCTCATCCGTTGTCAGCAGCAGGGTGATGGGAACCGCCGCCGGCAGCCCGCGCGCCGCGGCAATGGCGGCGGCAATCGGCCCCTTCATGTCGGTGCTGCCCAGCCCCATCAGCACGCCGTCCGCATCGATGCGCGCCGACCACGGGTCATTCTGCCATCCGGTATCGGGCACGGTGTCCATGTGGCCGGAAAACCCGATGCCGCCCGGGCCGCCGCGATGCGCCACCAGCACCCGCTTGGTGACACCGGCGGCGTCTTCATACTCCAGCCGCTCGACGTCGAACCCGGCCAGCGACGCCTCCAGCCGCTCCGCCACCGGCATGTTGGAGACGAAACTCCGGCTGTCCAGCATCACCAGGTCGCGGGTCAGTTCGGTAATCAGGGAGATGTCATCGGCCATGCGCCTGGATAGGCCGCGCCCGGCCGGGCTGGCAACGGTGGCTTGAGCCCGGGAAGCGCTTGGGCGCACAATGCTGTCATGACAGCCGCTTATCTTGACCCGCGCTCCGGCGCCATCTTCCCGCTCGATACGCCGCGCTGGTGCGGCCCCGATCGCGCGCCGCTGCTGCTGACGCCGCTGCCGGGCATCACCCGGGAGCAGGTCGATACCGGCACGCGCAGCCTGTGGCGCTACCGTGCCGCGTTCCCGATGCAGCCGGA
This sequence comes from Acetobacteraceae bacterium, assembly GCA_027311485.1. Lineage (GTDB taxonomy): Bacteria > Pseudomonadota > Alphaproteobacteria > Acetobacterales > Acetobacteraceae > Rhodopila. The sequence goes on along the minus strand of DAICYU010000138.1, from coordinate 7,074 downwards.
TGACCCGATCTCCCTGGGTGAAGGCTGCACGCCGCTGGTGCCGCGGCACATCGCCGGCGCCCGGGTGCTGCTGAAGTGCGAGTGGTTCAACCCGACCTGCAGCTTCAAGGATCGCGGCGCCAGCGTGATGCTGTCGCTGCTGCGCGTCCAGGGAATCGGGCATGTGCTGGAGGACAGCTCCGGCAACGGCGGCGCCGCCGTTTCGGCCTATGCGGCAGCGGGCGGCATGCAGGCGACGATTCTCGCCCCGGCTTCAACCAGCCCGGCCAAGACCGTGCAGATGCGCGCCCACGGCGCCGCGGTGGAGTTGATCCCGGGCACCCGCCAGGACACCGCCGACGCCGCGGTCGCGCGGTCCGGGTCCATTTTCTACGCCAGCCACAACTGGCATCCGTTCTTCCTGCACGGGACCAAGACGCTGGCCTATGAATTGTGGGAGGATCTGGGCTTCCGCGCGCCGGACAACATCATCACCCCGTGCGGCGCCGGTTCGAACGTGCTGGGCTGCGAAATCGGCTTTTCCGAGTTGCTGCGCGCCGGCCAGATCGAAGCGCTGCCCCGCGTCTTCGCCGCCCAGCCGGCCAATTGCGCGCCGATCGCGAACGCCTTCCTGGCCGGATCGGACGAAGCCGTGCCGACCACGATCGCGCCCACGATGGCCGAAGGCACCGCCATCGCCCAGCCCATCCGCCTGCGCGAAGTGCTCGGCACACTGCGCGAAACCCGCGGCGGCGCGGTGATGCTGACCGAGCAGGAAATCGCCAACGCCACGCTGGATCTGGCCCGCACCGGCATCTACGTCGAACCCACCTGCGCCCAGGTGGCGGCGGCGTTCGCCAAGCTGCTGCAAACCGGGACTATCAGCCATGACCAGACGACGGTGCTGGTCATGACCGGCACCGGCCTGAAGGCGACCCCGCGCATCGCCGGCCTGCTGGGCATCGCGCTATGAGCGGCCCGCGCATCGCCCTGCTGGGCTTTTCGATCGAATGCAACCGCTTTGCCCCGGTCGCCACCGAGGCCGACTTCGCCTCCCGCACCCTGATCGGCGGGCCGGCGCTGGTCAGCGAAGCCCGCTCCCCGGCGCCGCGCATGCTGGGTGAACTGCCGGGCTTCATCGCCGCAATGGATGCCGCGGGAGAGTGGGAGGCGGTGCCGAGCGTGCTGGCGATGGCGGAGCCGAATGGGCCGGTGAACCAGGCGTTCTTCGATGGCCTGATGCGGCGCTGGGAAGCCGACCTGACGGCGGCGGGCGCGCTGGACGGCGTGTATCTGGTGCTGCATGGCGCCGGCCTGACCACGGCCGACCATGATCCGGAAGGCACGCTGCTGACCATGGTCCGCCGCATCGTCGGACCAGACACGCCGGTGGTCGCCACGTTCGACCTGCACGCCAACGTCTCTGAAACCGACGTCGCCATGCTGGACGGGTTCATCGGCTACCGCACCAACCCGCATCTCGACATGCGGGAGCGTGGGGCCGAGGCCGCCGCCCTGATCCGCCGGCTGACGTCCGGCATCCGCACGTGCCTGTCCCGCATCCGCCTGCCGATTGTGCCGCCGACGGTGACGCAACTCACCGGCCCGGACGCGCCGAACCGCCCGTACGGGGAGATGATCGACCTCGGCCAGCAACTGATGCACCAGCCGCCGTTTGCCGGCCGTGTGCTGAACGTGTCGGTGCTGGGCGGCTTCGCCTTCGCGGACACGCCGTTCAACGGGCTGACCGTCGTCGTCACCGCCACGGACCAGGACGCCGCCAACAACGTGGCTCGGCAGGTCGCCGAAGCCGGCTGGGCGCGTCGCGACCGGTTCCGGCCCAGCCTGACAAGCCTGGAGGACGCCGTGCGGCTGGCCAAGGCCACCGAGGACCCGGCGCACCCGGCCCTGGTGTTCGCCGACGTCGCCGACAATCCCGGTGGCGGCGGGCGCGGCAATACCATGGCGATCCTCTCGGCGTTCCATGCCGCCGGGGTCCGCAACGCGCTGGTCGGCGTGATCCACGACCCCGCCCTGGCAGCCGAGGCGCATCGCCTGGGCGTCGGCGCGCCGTTCCAGGCCCGCTTCAACCGCGACGGCGGCGATGAATTTTCCAAGCCATTCATCGCGCCGGCAGTTGTTTCCGGCCTGCGCGACCAGCCGATCCGTGGCCGACGCGGCATCTATGCCAGCAACACGATTGACCTTGGCCCGTCGGCGGCGCTGACACTGGACGGCCTGACGGTGATTGTCCTCAGCAACCGCTACCAATGCGCCGACCCGATGTTCTTCGAGGCGTTCGGCCTGGACATCGCCGCCGCCCGTGTCGTGGTCGTCAAGTCCCGCGGCCATTTTCGCGGCGGCTTTGATGAGTTTTTCCGCCATGATCAGGTGATCGAGGTGGACGCCCCCGGCCTGACCAGCCCGATTCTGTCCCGTTTTCGCTGGCAGCACATGCCCCGGCCGGTGCTGCCCATCGACGACACTGCCGACTGGACCCCGCCCGCATGAACCTTGCCGACCTGCCGACACCCTGCCTGGTGCTGGACCGCAGCATCCTGGCCCGCAACCTGAAGACCATGGCGTCCGCCGTGGCCCGCCTCGGCGTCCCGCTGCGCCCGCACATGAAAACCGCCAAGTCCATCGACGTCGCCCGCCTGGCGCTGGAGGGACAACCGGGCGGCATCACCGTCTCGACCCTGGCCGAGGCGGAATACTTCCTTGGCCACGGCATCACCGACATGCTGTACGCCGTCGGCATCACGCCGCAGAAGCTGGAGCAGGTGGTTCGGCTGAATGCGAGCGGTGCGCGTATCATCGTGATCACCGATGATCCCACCATGGCCGGGATCATCGCCGACCATCCAACACCGCCGCGCACGCTGATCGAGATCGACAGCGGCGAGGATCGCGCCGGCGTGCATCCCGACTCCGACCTGCTGCTTGACCTCGGCGCCCGCCTGGGTCCGTCACTGGCTGGTGTCATGACCCATGCCGGCCATTCCTACACCGGCCGGTCGGTGCGGGAGATGGAGGGATTTGCACAGGCGGAACGCGATGCGATCACCCGCGCCGCATCCCGGCTGCGATCCGCCGGCCACCCGGTGGGGATCGTTTCCGCCGGCAGCTCACCCACGGCGCGGCACGCGGAAAATTTCGCCGGCGTCACGGAATTGCGCGCCGGCGTTTACATGTTCGGTGACCTGTTCCAGGCGGAGATTGAAACCCACGGCAAGGATGCCATCGCCGTTACCGTGCTGGCGAGCGTGATCGGCCGCCGACCCGGCCGCATTCTGGTCGATGCCGGCGGGCTGGCACTGTCGAAGGACCGCAGCACGGAAGCCGCACCGCACGATTACGGGTTCGGCCTGGCCCTGGACCTCGACGGCCAGCCCAGCCTGGGCAGTGCCATCGTCCGGCGCGCATATCAGGAGCATGGGGTCATCGAACTCGACCCGCGCCATCCTGTTGACCTGCCGATCGGCGCAAAGCTGCGCATTGCGCCTAATCACACCTGCATGACTGTGGCGGCGCACGACCGCTACTTTGTCGTGAACGGCGGGCGCGAGGTGGCGGCGATCTGGCACCGGGTGAATGGCTGGTGAACTTGCAGCTTCCGCCGCATTGCCAATGTGCTTAGATAGCCAAGGGAATTCATAACGGATCGCGAAAGGAGGCGTGTCTTCCAGCAGTCGGGTCCACATGACTGGGGTTCCTACCCTGGGTCGTCCGTACCGGTTTCGCCCGTGCTCGCACTGGTGGGATTTGTCGGATTGTGCCTGCTGGTCGGCATGGTGGGCGGTTCGATGACCGCCCATTCGATCCACCATTGGTATCGCTTCCTGCGCGCGCCGCCGGGCACGCCGCCGAACTGGCTGTTCGGTCCGGTGTGGATGGTCCTGTATCTCATGATCGGCGTCGCCGGATGGCTGGTGTGGAAACACGTCGGCGCCGCCGCGCCGCTGCGCCTGTGGGGATGGCAACTCGCGGCGAACGCGGTGTGGGCACCGACGTTTTTCGGCCTGCACAGCCCGAAGCTGGCCATGGGGATCATGGTGCTGTTGCTGCTTCTGATCGGACTGACCATCCGGTCGTTCCGGCGCATCAGCCGGCCGGCGGCCATGTTGATGGCGCCGTATTTCGCCTGGTGCGTCTATGCCGCCTACCTGAACGCGGGCTTCCTGCTGCTCAACCATCGTTGACACAGCGCAAGCCGCCACACGCCCGGCTGTTCCATATTGCCGGCGTTAGGTCTGACGACAGGACAGGAAAAGCAAAGAATGGCGTCGATGAAGCTCAGCCAGGATCAGGTCGACCGCATGAACGCCTGGTGGCGGGCAGCCAACTATCTGTCGGTCGGCCAGGTTTACCTGCTGGACAACCCGCTGCTGCGCGAGCCGCTGAGCATGGCGCATGTGAAGCCGCGCCTGCTGGGCCATTGGGGCACCACGCCCGGCCTGAACTTCCTGTACCTGCATCTGAACCGGATCATTAACGAACGCGGCCTGAACCTGTTGTTCATCGCCGGCCCGGGTCACGGCGCGCCCGGGGTCGTTGCCAGCACCTGGCTGGAGGGCACCTACAGCGAGACCTATCCCAACGTGTCCCGCGATGGCGAAGGCATGCGGTATCTGTTCCGCCAGTTTTCCTTCCCCGGCGGCATCCCGAGCCACGCGGCGCCTGACACGCCCGGCTCCATCCACGAAGGCGGGGAGCTTGGTTATTCGCTGTCACATGCCTTCGGCGCGGTGCTGGACAACCCTGACCTGATCGCCGCCTGCGTGGTAGGCGACGGAGAGGCCGAAACGGGTCCGCTGGCGACATCCTGGCACGGCAACAAATTCCTCAACCCGGCGACCGACGGCGCGGTGCTGCCGATCCTGCACCTGAACGGCTACAAGATCGCCAACCCGACCGTGCTGGCGCGCATTCCGGCCGAGGATCTGCACGCGCTGATGCGCGGCTACGGCTACGAGCCGATCGAAGTGGCTGGCTCGGATCCCGATGAGATGCATCAGGCCATGGCGGCCGCGATGGACCTTGCCTTCGATTCGATCCGCGGCATCCAGAACCGCGCCCGGCATGACGGCCACCGGGCGCGGGCGCGATGGCCGATGATCGTGCTGCGCAGCCCGAAAGGCTGGACCGGACCGAAGACCGTGGACGGCCTGAAGTCGGAAGGCTTCTGGCGGGCGCACCAGGTGCCGTTCACCATGGAAAAGCCCGAGCACCTGAAGCTGCTGGAGGAATGGCTGCGCAGCTACCGGCCGGAGGAACTGTTCGACGCCGACGGCCGCCCGGTCGAGGCGATCACCAGCCTCGCCCCGATCGGCGAGAAGCGCATGAGCGCCAATCCGCACGCCAATGGCGGCCTGCTGATGCGCCCGCTGCGCGTGCCGGATTACGCCGACTATGCCGTTGCCGTGTCCCGGCCTGGCGGGATCGATGCGGAATCGACCCGGATCATGGGGGCGTTCCTGCGCGACGTGATGAAGGCGAATGCCGACACGCGCAATTTCCGGGTCTTCGCGCCGGATGAAAACAACTCCAACCGCCTGAACGACATCCTGCAGGTCACCAATCGCGCCTGGGATGCCGAGACCATTCCGGAAGACGATCATCTTGCCCCCGATGGCCGGGTGATGGAGATCCTGAGCGAGCATACCTGCCAAGGCTGGCTGGAAGGCTATCTGCTGACCGGCCGGCACGGCCTGTTTTCCTGCTATGAGGCGTTCATCCACATTGTCGATTCGATGGTGAACCAACATGCCAAGTGGCTGAAGAGCAGCCGAGCGATTGCGTGGCGACGGCCGATCGCGAGTTTGAACTACCTGCTGACAAGTCATGTCTGGCGGCAGGACCATAACGGCTTCAGCCATCAGGACCCGGGTTTCATCGACCATGTGGTGAACAAGAAGGCGGACATTGTGCGGGTGTACCTGCCGCCCGATGCGAACACCCTGCTGTGGGTCACCGACCACTGCCTGCGCAGTTGGGACCGCATCAACGTCATTGTCGCGGGCAAGCAGCCCGAGCCGCAATGGCTGGATATGGACGCAGCGATCCGGCACTGCACGCAGGGCATCGGCATCTGGGACTGGGCCAGCAACGACCAGGGCGGTGAAACCGATGTGGTGCTGGCCTGCGCCGGCGACGTGCCGACGCTAGAGGTGCTGGCCGCGACCGACATGCTGCGCCGGCTGCTGCCGGACCTGAAGGTGCGTGTGGTGAATGTCGTCGACCTGATGACGTTGCAGCCGAAATCACAACATCCGCACGGCCTGACCGAGCAGGATTTCGATGCGCTGTTCACCGACGGCAAGCCGGTGATATTCGCCTATCATGGCTATCCGGCGCTGATCCATCGCCTGGTGTACAAGCGCACCAACCACGGCAACTTCCATGTCCGCGGCTTCATGGAGGAAGGCACGACGACGACCCCGTTCGACATGGTGGTGCGCAACCGGCTGGACCGGTTCCATCTGGTCGGCGACGTCATCGACTACGTGCCCGGGCTGAGCGCACGGGCGGTGTATGTGAAGCAGGCGATGCGCGACAAGCTGATCGAGCATGAGCGATATATCGTCAAGCATGGCAAGGACATGCCGGAGGTTGCCGACTGGCACTGGCCGGCCGCGTGAGAGGAGGCTCGGAAGATGCGGCTTGGGACACAGGGATTGTCGCCTATGCGGCGTAAGCCGCAGGGATTGTCGCCTATGCGGCGTGGGGCGAGTGCTGCTACACACCGCGCCCAGCGCCTCAGCACGGATCCCGTTACGATGTACACACACGGCCGCCTGTTTTATGCACTGGCTCTTGGCCTGAGCCTGGGAACCTGTGTGACCGCCCCGGCCCTGGCGCAGCTTTCCGCCACCCCGGGCGTCGGCATGAGCCCCAGCCCGGGCATGCCCCAGCATGACAGCAGCAGCGACAAGCCCGCGATTGCCGAACCCGATGCGGTACCGGGCGCCAAAGCGCGCGCCCCGGCCGCCCCGGCGACCCATTCGGTAACCGACATGGCGCCCAACGACGCACTGTTCGATGCGATCAACCGCGGCGACATCACCGCCGCACGTGATGCCCTCAGCCGCGGCG
>DAICYU010000137.1 GCA_027311485.1 Acetobacteraceae bacterium | reverse complement strand
TCGCATTGTTTGTAGCTGAAGCCTGTCGCCTCGTGCAGTCTGCGCCTTGTCGCGGCGCCGGCCGAAGGGCAGGTTGGCGCGCATGAAGATCGCCACCTGGAATGTCAATTCGATTCGCCAACGGGAAGGCCATGTGCAACGCTGGCTGACACAATGCCAGCCCGATATCCTGTTCCTGCAGGAAATCAAGTGCGAAACCCACGCCTTTCCGGCTCTGACCTTCCACGGCATCGGCTACATGGCCGAGGCCGTGGGACAGAAATCGTATAATGGCGTCGCCGTGCTGTCCCGGGCGCCGTTCACGGTTGTGCATCGCGCCCTGCCCGGTCTGCCGGCCGACGATACCCAGGCCCGCTACCTGGAAATCGAGGCGGCGGACATGACCCTGATCGGCATTTACCTGCCGAACGGCAATTCAGGCGGTTCGGCAGGGTTCGCCTATAAGCTCGCCTGGATGGAATGCCTGGCCGAGAGGGCTCGGGCGCTACTGGCGGCAGATCGGCCGTTGGCAATCACAGGGGACTTCAACGTGTGTCCGACTGATGATGACTTCGCCCCAGGCGCCCTGTCCGCCACCGACGCGCTGGTGCGCCCCGAAACGCGGGCGAAGTTCCGGCAGTTGATCTGGCTGGGCCTGACGGACGCAATCCGCGCCGCCCATCCGCATGGGCACATCTACACGTTCTGGGACTATCAGGCCGGGGCTTGGCAGCGCGACCTCGGCCTGAGGATCGACCATACGCTGCTGTCGTCGGCACTGGCTGAACGGCTGGTCTCCGCCACGCCCGACAAGGCGGAACGTGACCAGCCGCAACCGTCCGATCACGTGCCGGTGGTCACAGAACTGAGCTGAACGCCCCCGGCCACCCGACCCGGCCGCTCAGCGCCAGTGGGCCGGTACCCATACCCACCGGCCATGCCATACCCACCGGCCCTCGACCCATTGCATGGGACGGTGGTGGCGTTCGACATAATGGCCGCCGATCCAAACGTAACGGCCACCGTCCCAACGCCAGTGGCCCGGTTCCCACACGACCCGGGGACCCGGGGGCGGCGGGACCACCTCATACCGCGGTGGGGGCACGGGCGCGTAGGTCGGAGGCGGCGGCTGCGCCTGGGCACTGCCAAGGCCGATCATAAAGAGCGAGGCCCCGACCAGAATCCACTTCATTTGCGATCGCTCCAAACATGAACGGCAGGCAATGGCATGCCACGGTCACCTGTTACCCGGAGTGCCATATTGTAACCAAGCCGTCGGGGGAGAACCGGCTAAATGTCCGCATAGCAGTGCGTTTCGGCCGCCGTCCCGGGATGCGTGACCGCACCGAGATGCGCCGGGCCGACAAGCTGCGCGTATTTCCAGATTACACCGGCATTGTAATCGGTTCGCCGTGGTTGCCACGCCGCCTTCCTCGCCGCCTGCTCGGCATCTGGCACCAGCATGTCTATCGTGCCCTTCTCCGCATCGATGACGATCCGGTCACCGTTCTGCAACAGCGCGATCGGGCCGCCCACCGCCGCCTCGGGTCCGACATGGCCGATGCAGAAGCCGCGGGTGGCGCCGGAGAATCGACCGTCGGTGACCAGTGCCACCTTCTCGCCCATGCCCTGCCCGTAAATCGCGCCGGTGGTGGACAGCATCTCCCGCATGCCCGGGCCGCCCTTTGGGCCCTCATAACGGATGACGATTACGTCGCCGGACTTGTAGGCCCTGGCTTGCACCGCAGCGAACGCCTCTTCCTCGGAATCGAAACACAACGCTGAACCTTCGAAGCGCAGGCTGTGCAGCCCGGCAACCTTCACGATCGCACCGTCGGGTGCGAGGCTGCCTTTCAGCCCGACCACCCCGCCAGTCGAGGAAAGCGGCTGCGAAACGGGATAAATGACGTCCTGGTCCGTTGGGAAAACCACATCCTTGTGGTTTTCTGCCAGCGTCTTGCCGGTGACGGTCAGGCAGTCACCATGCAGCAACCCGCCGTCCAGCAAGGCCTTGATGATCACAGGAATACCACCAACCCGGTGCACATCCAGGGCGACATACTTCCCGCCAGGCTTCAGATCGGCGATGTACGGCGTGCGCCGCATGATCTCCACCACGTCATCCATGGTGAAGCGGATGCCGGCTTCATGCGCAATCGCTGGCAGGTGCAGACCCGCATTGGTTGATCCGCCGGTGGCACCAACAATCACCGCCGCGTTTTCCAGCGCCCTCCGGGTGACGATAGCGCGCGGGCGGATGCGCTTCTCGATCAACTGCATCACCGCCCGCCCCGACTCCAGCGCGAACCGGTCGCGCTCCTCATACGGCGCCGGGGAGCCTGCCGATCCGGGCAGCGCCAGACCGATCGCCTCGGACACGGTCGCCATCGTGTTAGCGGTGAATTGTCCGCCGCAGGCGCCGGCCGAGGGACAGGCCGCACATTCCAGCTCATGCAGTTCCTCGTCCGTCATTTTGCCGGCCGCGTGCTGGCCCACGCCCTCGAACACATCGACCACCGTGACATCCCGGCCCTTGAACCGTCCGGGCAGAATCGAACCACCATACATGAACACGCTGGGCACGTTCAGACGCAGCATCGCCATCATCATGCCGGGCAGTGACTTGTCGCAGCCGGCCAGCCCTACCAGGGCATCGTAGCAGTGGCCACGCACGGTCAACTCCACGCTGTCAGCGATCAGGTCGCGCGACACCAGGGACGACTTCATGCCCTGGTGTCCCATGGCGATCCCGTCCGTGACGGTGATCGTCGTGAACTCTCGCGGTGTGCCGCCGCTGTCAGCGACGCCCTTTTTGACTGATTGCGCCTGCCGGCTCAGTGCGATGTTGCATGGCGCGGCCTCATTCCAGCAGGTTGCGACGCCAACAAAGGGCTGGTCGATCTCGGCCTGGGTCAGCCCCATCGCGTAGTAGTAGCTGCGATGCGGCGCCCTGTCCGGCCCGACCGTTACGTGGCGCGACGGCAGTTTCGATTTGTCCCAGCGCCCGCTCTGCATGGCCATTTTCCTTCCTTGACACGAGGCTTGACTATAAGCCGGTTGCGAGCATCACGCGAACGCACCCCGGTGTTGGGCCGCATCAACCATTTCTTTACCTTTGCCGCGTATCCCGGCCGGCATGAAATGGCGCGAAATTCTGCTCTCGGTTGCCTGTCTCATTCCCTGCCCGGTCTTCGCCGACCCTGCTGCTATGCCGGCGAACGCCAGCCAGGCTTGCCGTCAGGCGGTCGCGGTCGCCGAACGGGTGCATGGCATACCGCCGCACCTGCTGGCGGCGATAGCGCGGGTGGAAAGCGGGCGGCGCGGCGCAAACACCAACTCGTTCAACCCCTGGCCCTGGACAGTCAACCTGGACGGTCAGGGCAGCTTCTATGAAACCGAGCCGCAGGCGGTCGCCGCCGCAAAGGCGATGCGCCCCAGGGTGACCCACTCGATCGATGTGGGCTGCATGCAGATCAGTCTGACGCAACATCCGGATGCCTTCTCGTCCATGGAGCAGGCGTTCGACCCGGTTGCCAACGTCGAATATGCGGCACGCTTTCTCGTTCAGCTGTTCGAAAAGACCGGTTCGTGGCGCCAGGCGGCGGGCTTTTATCACTCGCAGACGCCGGACCTGGCGCAGGACTACCGGCGCAAGGTCTATGCCGCTCTGCCGGCCGAGCAGTTGGTAGCGTCGGCGGCAGAGCCGTCATCGCTGGCGGCTGCATGGGCCGCGACGGTCGCACGTTCCCCGTTCGCCGCAGCGACACGGCCTGTACCGCCGCGGATCATCCGATCGCCCGCCGGACCATCCGGCCTTGCCCAGCCAGGGCGAACGCTTGAGTCGTACCGCGCCGCACCCGTTCGCTTCGCGTACCAGGTACCCTGAGCGGCAGGCAATTCGCGGCGAAGGTCGAACCGCCCGGACAGCCCCGCTTCGGTGCCCGGACCACCATGATGCCGCGGGCCTGGCAGGCTACAAACGCGCATCAGACCCCCCGGCTCGAACGGTCTGACGCTCGACCCGAGCCGCGAGTCCCTACCCGCGAAAGTCCCGCAGTGCCGCCAGCCCCTGCCCCAGGTCGTCGATCAAATCGTCCGGGTCTTCCAGCCCGATGTGCAGCCGCACTACCGGCCCGGCAAATTTCCCACCCTCGGCCGTGCGCGTGATGAACCCGGTCGTCGGCACCGCCAGACTCTCAAACCCACCCCAGGAGGCGCCGATGCCGAACAGATCGAGCGCCTCGACAAACCGGTGCGTCGCCTCCGGCGAGAATTGCGGCTGGAATTCGACGCCGAACAGACTGCAGGCGCCGGTGAAATCGCGCCGCCACAGCGCATGCCCCGGCGCTCCAGGCAGTGCGGGGTGCAGCACGCGCGCGACCTCCGGCTGTTGCCTCAGCCAGTGCGCGACCAGCAGTGCGGACTCCATCTGCGCCTGCAGCCGCACCGCCATGGTCCGCATGCCGCGCAGCGTCAGCCAGCAATCGTCCGGGCTGGCATACTGCCCCAGTTCCCGGCCGGCCGCGTGCAGGACCTGCCAGTCTGCCTCATCGTTAACCGTAATCGCGCCGATCAGCACATCCGAGTGGCCGGCAGGATACTTCGTCGCCGCCTGGATCGAGACATCGACGCCATGTTTGAACGGCTGGAAATGGTGGATGCCCCACGTATTGTCCATAAACACCTTGGCTCCGCCGGCATGCGCGGCCCGGGCGATCGCCGGCACATCCTGCACTTCGAACGTATGGCTACCCGGGCTCTCGGTATAAACCACCTTCGTATTCGGCCGCATCAGCGCGGCCAGACCGGCCCCGTCGATCTCCGGCACATAGAATGTCGTCTCCACACCGAAATTCTTCAGGATGCCGGACGCGAAACTGCGTGCCGGCCCATATACATGGTCGGGCATCAGCATGTGGTCGCCCGCCTTCAGGAACGCCAGCAAGGGGGTCGTCACCGCTGCCAGCCCGGTCGAGACGATGTAGCAGCGGGTCCCGCCCTCCACCGCCGCGATCGCATCCTCCAGCGCCCAATGCGTGCTCGATCCGCCCGTACCGTAGGTCAGCACCCGCTCGCCGCGCTTCGCCGCCAGCGCCTTCCGTTCGGCAACTGTTGGTATCAGGACGGTGGACCCACGCAGCAGCGGTGGATTGACGAAGCCATGCTCCCGCTTCGTTGCCCGGCCGATATGCGACAGCGTGGTCCTTAGCCCGCGCTTCCGGGCATTGTGCGTTACATCGTCGGCCATGCGCTATCCCACCTCAATCGGGGTGTCGGCACGACCGCCCCATTCCGTCCACGACCCGTCATACACTGCCCCCTCGGGAAAGCCAGCGATCCGCAGCCCCAATGTCAGGATGCACGCGGTCACACCGGACCCGCAGCTTGTCACCAACGGCTTCGCACCATCCACGCCGGCCGCCTGAAACCGGCCGCGCACCTCACCCGCCGGGCGGAAGGTTCCGTCCGGGTTCAGCAGGTCGGTATAGGGGAGACTAACCGAGCCTGGGATGTGCCCGCTGCGCATTCCCGCCCGGGGTTCCGGCACCGCGCCGGTAAAGCGGCCGGCGGCACGCGCATCCAGCACCTGCTCATCACGCGTCAGCACGTTCCGCAGAACATCGCCAATGCCACGCAGCTTGCTGGCACGGAAATCGGGGCGAAATTCGCCCGGTGCCACGGTGGCAGGTGACGGAGCACCCGGTTGGCCGGCCTCGGTCGGGCGGCCTTCCTTCAGCCATTTCGGCAGGCCGCCGTCCAGAACTGCGGCCTCATCATGGCCAAACAAACCCATCAGCCACCAGCCACGCGCCGCCGAGGCCAGGCCCTTCTGGTCGTAGAACACCACCCTGGACCCGTTGCCGACGCCAAGCTGCGTCATCAGTTTCGCGAACCGGCCCGGCGTTGGAACCATGTGCGGCAGGTCGGTGTCCGGATCAGCTACCAGATCGATATCGAAATACCTGGCTCCCGGGACATGCGCGCGCAGGAACTCGGTACAGCCTTCCTTCGACTCGTTTGGCAGATATTTCGTTGCGTCGAACACCACCAACCCGGACGTCCCCAGCTGCTCGGCCAGCCATTCCGTCGTGACAAGCGGCCCCATGATTGCCCCCTCCATTCTCGCCACCAGTCTAGGCGAGGCAAGCCGACCTGTCATGACGATGCGCCACTGGCTGTCGCGCCACCGCGGTGTATTCTGCGTTCGCGGCCGATAGGATCGCACAGGTAAGGAACGCAATCATGATCGTCGCCGATGTCATGACCCGGAACGTGATTTCCGTCCCACCGGATGCCACTGTGGAAGATGCCGCCAAGCTGATGCTTGACCGGCACATTTCCGGCTTGTTCGTCGTCGACAAATCCGGCGATCTGGTTGGCATCGTCACCGAAGGTGACCTGCTGCGACGGAAAGAGCTCGGCACCGAACAGGAGCGTGCCTGGTGGCTGCGCCTGCTGGTTTCCCCGGCCCGGCAGGCGACGGACTTTTTCCACGCCCATGGCCGCTACGTCCGCGATGTGATGACCGAGAAGGTGCTGAGCGTTGCGCACGACGCCGCGCTGGAGGACGTTGTCACGATGATGGAGCGTAACCGGATCAAGCGCCTGCCAGTCACGCAGGACGGACGCATCGTCGGGGTGGTCAGCCGAGCTGACCTGTTGCGCGCATTGGTGGGACAGACCCGCGGTGCTCCACCGGCAGCGACCAGCGACCGCGCGATCCGCACCGGGATACTCGATGCGCTGGATCGGGAGCCTTGGGCACCGGCGACAACCCTGAACGTCACCGTCGCGGACGGCATCGTCGATCTGTGGGGCACGATCACCACCGAGGAGGAGCGTCACGGCATCCGGGTCATTGCCGAGAACGCCCCGGGGGTGAAGGAAGTGCGCGACCACATGGTCTATGTCGAACCTTACACCGGGATGGTGATCGAGGGGCCTGACGAGGCCCGATAGCGCCGGCGGGCGGCCCCGGCCCCTATCCTGGGGCACGCCCCACGTCACCTACCCGAGAGTGCGCAACGCAAAACCGGCCGCCGTGTGCCCACTGAGCCAGGCGCCAGCCAGTGTGCCGCCATAGGGAACGTTGCACGCTTCACCTGCAAACGTCAGCCGTCCATCGGCCAGCGGCGCCGCCAGCGTGTCGCGCGCCAAAGCCGATCCGACCCGCGCATAGCAATATACGCCGCGTGCCCACGGATCGGCATCCCAGTGCGTCACCAGCGTCGCGCCGCCGGCGAAGACCCGGTCCACTTGGCTGCCGAACAGATCGCGCAGATAGGACAGCGCAAAATCGACCGTCGCTGCCTCCCCTGCCCGCGCCAGGTCCCAGGCATGCGACCCGCCAATCCAGCCTTGCACATAGTCACGGCCGAACGGCCAGCACTGGAACGGCATCAGCGGGTCACCGGAGCGCGGCACATGCCGATCCACCGAGCAATGCGGCGGCAAGCCCAGCCGATCCGCGCCGTTGGCCCGCAGGACGACCTTCGTTGCCAGCCCCATGGGCAGCGCATGGATAGCGTCGGCGACCGCTGCCGGCAGCAGCGGATCGAACCCCAGCACCCCGCTCGCCAGCACGCCGGTCGAGGCGGTGACGATACAGGCTCCCGCTGTCAGCCGGCCGAACGAACCTTCAACGCTGATCTCCTTCCCCCACCGAACCCTGGTCACCGGCACGTTCAGACCAATCTGCAGCCCCTGCGTCAGCCGCCGTTCCACGAAGGCGCCAATGCCGCCATCCGGCACGAGGTTACTGCCGCCCAGCGCATTGCGCCGCCAATCGCGCGCGCTGAACGCGTCAGGCGCCACGCCGCAGATCACCGGGCCTTCCCACGCCTCGATCGTCGCCGCCCATGGATCATCCGGAACCCGCCGCGTCACCTCGGCCAGCGATACATCACCGTTTCCCCCTATCGCCGCCTCGGCTGCCGCAATGTAGCGTGGCCAGGCGGCATCGTAGGCATCCAACTCAGCCTGGGTCGCCAGCCGCCCATCGACAAATGTCCGCTCGACGCGGATCTCGTCCGCCCGCAGCAACCTGTCCCCTGCGGCCGAGGCAATCGGCACCAGCGGGTTATTCTCGGCGTCGTGGAACCACACCGCGCCCATGTCGAACCACACGCCGCCCAGCGCGTGCGGATGCGCCGTCCAGGCCCGGCCGCCGACACGACCGGATGCCTCCAGCACGACAGCCCGGCGCCCGGCCGCGCGAACCGCCGATGCGGCGCCAAGCCCCGCCAGTCCGGCGCCGATTATGACAACGTCGGTTTCGGGCACACGACAACTCCTGTGGTGATGGCGGCCGGTTATCAGCCTGCCGCGTCAGGACACGATGCACACCAAACGCGTCAGGACACGATGCACACCAAACGCGTCAGGACACGATGCGGGCCACTTCGTCCGGCGCCTGTAAGACTAAACTGTCGTAGGCCCGCATCAACGTTTCCGTGATCGTCCCGGGCGTGAACCGGTGCGGACCGATCTCCCGCACCGCTGTCACTTCGGCGGCGGTGCCGGCCAGAAAGACTTCCGTCGCACGGGTCAGGTCCGCAGGTTCGATCTGTCGCTCGATCACCCTCATCTGATTCTTTCGGGCCAGGCTGATGACC
>DAICYU010000136.1 GCA_027311485.1 Acetobacteraceae bacterium | reverse complement strand
CAAACGGGATGACAGCGCTGAGAACAGGCTGTTGTCGGAAAGGAGAACAGAACGATGGACGTGAAGTCTGAAAACTCTTCTGAAATGCTGGCTACGCCGGTCACCAATCCGGCAGTCATGGACATCCGCCACATATCCGAACAGCAGCTTGCTGCATTGGGTGTTTCACATATCGCCTACCTGAAGCCGGTCGTCGTGAATGGACTGCAGGGAATCGCGATCCATGCTGCTGACGGGACGCCCATGGCCGTTGCCGGCAACCGGGATATCGCAGCCGCAGTCGTGATGCAGCATGAGATGCTGCCTCTTTCGGTGCACTGATCCAGCCAGCCATTCTAGCGGCTGCTGCGTTCCCGATGACTGAGTGCGCGGTGATTGCGCGGGCGGGTCGCCTCCTAATACGATCGCGACCCGCCGCAATCGACTGATGGCTGTGTCCTGGGGCAGGGGTCATCCGTCAAGTCGCCGTCAGCCGGTCGGGAAACTTTGCACCAGACTGCCTGCCACCAGCCGCCAACCATCGATCATGACGAAGAAAATCAGCTTTACCGGTAGCGACACCGCGCTGGGGGGTAGCATCATCATGCCCAGGCTCATCAAAATGCTGGCGATAACGATGTCGATGATCAGGAACGGCAGATAAAGCAGAAACCCGATCTCAAACGCTCGGCGTAGTTCACTGACCATAAAGGCGGGGACCAGGACGCGCCAGGCTGTATCGGCCGGAGTTGCGACCGGCTGAATATGCCCCAGATCGGTAAAGAACCGCAGGTCGCTGGTTCGCGTCGTCGTCACCATGAAGGCATGAAACGGCTCCGCAGCCCGCGTCAGGCCGTCGATTTCGGAAATCTGTCCCTGGGTCATCGGCTGGATGCCAGCGATCCAGGCCTGATTCAGCACCGGCTGCATGACGAAGAACGACAGGAACAGCGCCAGTCCGACCATGACAGTGTTGGGCGGCGTTCCCTGGGTGCTGAGGGCGCTGCGCAGCAGGGACAGCACGATGATGATGCGGGTGAATGCCGTCACCATGACCAGTAGGCTGGGTGCGAGGGACAGCATCGTGACCAGTGCGATGAGCTGTACGATGCGCGCCGTCGCTCCCGCCTGACCGGCGGTGCCGAGGTCGATTGCCAAGGACTGGGCGTGGGCCGACAACGGCAGCAGCAGGCCAAGGATCAGGAGGATACGGCCGACGCGGGTCATGGCTCGGACAGCCAGCCAATTACGAGATCCTGTGGGCCGCCGGTCAGCAGCACCACACGCTTGCCGGCGCAGGCGACGAGATGGACCCGGCGCCGCGGATCGAGGGCAATCGTCTCCTGCACGATCAACGCCCGCGTGGTCCGGCGCAGAGGCGAGACGGTGCGACCGCGCTGGAAGCGGAGCGCGACGGCAATCAGCGGCAGCGCCGCCAATGCAACGGCTGGGGCAATCCAGTCGGATGCGGACATCATCATGGCTGGCCAGCACGGTGTGCGGGACGAAGGCCTGCTATGGACGGCCGTGCTCGGACCGGCATGGTGGCCGGGCGGGGCGGTGTATGATCGGGCTGACCGGGTGCATTCGAATGCATGTCCCGACTTTGCCCGTATCCGGTTAACGAGCCGTTAAGATCGGTTGTTAACTGTTTGTTCAGAATGAGCGGCCAGATTGGCCGCATGATGACATCCCATATCGCTTTGTTTGACTTGGCGG
This sequence comes from Acetobacteraceae bacterium, assembly GCA_027311485.1. Lineage (GTDB taxonomy): Bacteria > Pseudomonadota > Alphaproteobacteria > Acetobacterales > Acetobacteraceae > Rhodopila. The sequence continues at coordinate 6,921 of DAICYU010000136.1, read as the reverse complement.
AGAAGCGGCTGCAATGGGCGGCATCCCGCCAGACCGTGCTTGCGTCCAACATCGCCAATGCCAATACACCTGCCTATCAGGCACGCGATGTCGAGACCTTCCAGGCCATGCTGGCCGGCCAGGGTACGTTGGCGCCTGTCCGCACCCAGGCCGCGCACCTTTCGGGTACCTTGCCGACCGGCGTCAGTTTGATAACGGCTCCGCCGGTCGCCCGTGCGATCGACGGCAATACGGTCACGCTTGATCAGCAACTGACGAAGGTGGCCGATACGGAAAATACGCAGTCGGTGGTTACGGCGATCTGGAAGAAATACGCCAGTTTTATCAGCATGGCCCTTGGTCGGTAGGATGTGTCATGCCGAATGATCTGAACCAGGCACTGGATGTCTCGGCGGCCGGGATGGATGCACAGACTGCGCGGCTGCGTGTGATCGCCCAGAATATCGCCAACCAGGATACGACGGGCTCGTCACCCGGTGCGGACGCCTACCGCCGCAAAACCGTTACATTCAAAAGTGTCTTGGACAAGACGACCGGGGACGAAAAGGTTCAGGTCAAAAACATTGGCACTGACCAGAGCGATTTGCCCTTGAAGTACGATCCGTCCAATCCAGCGGCAAATGCGCAAGGGTATGTCAAGCTACCCAACGTCAACAGCTTTGTTGAAGTCATGGATATGCGGGAGGCGGAGCGGACCTACAGCGCCAACCTGTCGGTCATGCAGGCAACCCGGAGCATGATGAACCGGACACTGGATATATTGAAATGACGACCATTCCGACAATTGTCATTACACCCTCCACGGCAGCCGAAGCGTATGGCCGCACCGCGCGCGGCGCCCTGGCCGATCCAACGGCGGGATCTGCCGCGCCCAGCTTCGGCGCGAGCGTCATGCAGGCCGTCAACCAGGCGATCGGTACCGGCAACCAGGCTGATACGCAAGCCATGCTGGCGATCAGCGGGGGCAGCAACATGACGGATGTCGTGACCGCCCTGTCGCACGCCGAAATGACATTGCAGACCGCCACAGCCATCAGGGACCGGGTGATCCAGGCATATCAGGACATCATCAAAATGCCGATCTGAGCCATGAGCGCGACCGATGTCGCCGCCCTGGTGCGCGACTGCATGGTGGTCATCGTCAAAATCGGCCTGCCTGTACTTGGCATTTCCCTCGTTGTTGGGCTGCTGATTTCATTCCTGCAGGCCATCACGCAGATCAACGAGATGACGCTGGCCTTTCTTCCTAAAGTTGCGGCGATCGGCCTGTCGCTGCTGCTGCTTGGGTCGTATATGGCTGCGACCCTGGCCGCTTTTACACGGCATATCTTCGACCAGGTCATTGCTGTCGGTGGTTCGTAAGCAATGTCACCGTCGATGCTTCTCGACTGGGCGCCGGCATTTGCGCTTGTACTGGCGCGCATCGGCGCGGCGATGATGTTGTTGCCCGGGCTGGGGGAAACCAGCGCACCGGCAATGCTGCGGATCGGCCTGGCGGCTGGCCTGACTGTTCTGCTGCTGCCGGCGTTACGGCCATTAATGCCGCCAATACCCGATGCCGGCATCGATCTCGGCCTGATGATCACCAGCGAGGTTTTCACCGGCATCTGGTTCGGCTGGCTCGCGCGGCAGACCGCGCTGATCCTGCCGGCGACGGCGCAGATCATCGCCTATATGACCGGCCTTTCCAGCGTCCTGCAGCCTGATCCGGATCTGGGTCCGCAAACCAGCGCGATCAGCAAATGGTTTGAAACGATGGCGCCGCTGCTGTTCCTGCTGACCGATCTTTACAAGATGCCGCTGCTTGCCCTGCGCGGGCTGTTCCAACTGGTCCCGCCCGGCCGGATGCTGCCGGCCGCCGACGGGGTCGGGGATGTTGTTGCCGCCGTTGGCAACGCCTTCGGCCTTGCCGTGCAGCTCGCCGCGCCGTTCATTGTGGTCACGATCGTCTGGAATGTCGCCCTGGGAATGCTGGTGCGGATGGCGCCCCGCATGCAGATCTACTTTGTCTCTGCGCCCGGTCAGATGCTCGCCGGCTTCGTGACGCTGACGATCGTGGCCGAGGCGATGATTCTGGCCTGGCACAATGGCGCGAAAGTACTGCTGCTTGCACTGCCCGGCAGCAACTGACCCGTGGCGGAAGATACAGCGGGGAGTGGTGATCGGACGGAAGCGGCGACGCCGAGACGCCTGCAGCGTGCACGGGATGCCGGGCAAATTCCCATATCGCGGGAAGTGGCGACGTTCGGCAGTCTGGCGGCGGTTACCTTGGTTCTCGCAAACAGTGCGCCCGGACTGTTTGGCGACTGGTTCAGCCAATTGGCTATGTTGGTTGATCATGCCGGCACGGCCCCTCCCGGGGCGGGCGGCATCTGGCGTTTGGCGGGCGGCGCCGTGGTCGGGCCCGCCTGGCCATCACTCGCTGCCGCGGCGCTTGGCGGGACCGCTGCCATTCTGCTCCAGACCCGCGGGCTGTTGCGGCTGGGCGCACTCGCGCCCGAGTTCTCCCGCGTCAGTCCGGCGGCCGGCGTAAAACGGATCTTCGGCACGAATGGTCTTGTCGAGTTGGTGAAGTCACTCGCCAAGCTGGCCGCGTTCGGCACAGCCCTTTATCTCGTTGTTCGGTCCGACCTGGGGAATCTGCGCCAATTGCCGTTCCTGGCAGCTCGGGCATTGCCCTTGGTCGCAGGGCGGGCGGCGCTGCATATCCTTTATGCGACGGTCCTTGTTCAGGGCGTGATTGCCGCAGCGGATTTGCTCTGGACCCTGTACCACCACGCGCAGACCCTGCGGATGAGCAAGCAGGACATCCGGGACGAATTCAAGGAAACCGAGGGCAATCCGCAAATCAAAGCCCGGATGCGCCATATCGGCGTGGCGCGATCCCGCAGGCGCATGATGTCGCGTGTGCCGACGGCAACCGTCGTGATCACCAACCCGACGCATTATGCCGTTGCGCTGACCTATGATCGTGCCACCAGCGCCGCGCCACGGCTTGTGGCAAAGGGAACCGATCGCGTCGCCGCCAGGATCAGGGAGATCGCCCAGGCCGCATCGGTTCCGATCGTGACAAACCCGCCTCTTGCACGCGCGCTGCACCAACTTGAACTCGATACGGAAATCCCGGCGGAACACTTCCGTGCCGTGGCGCAGATCATTGCCTATATATGGCGTTTGCAGCGGGAGCGGCCGAGGCTGTCCTGACCGTATCTTCAAGTGGGTATGGCACTAAATGGGCTTTCCTGACTCCGATGCGGCGGGCAGACTTTATGTGCTGCCGAGGACGGAGTCGAAAATGCGCAGCGCTCCGGCAGGATATCGACCGTTCGCAAAAAGTTCTTGTCGGGCGTCGCTGAGGAGAACATATACTGCACATAAGGGCATAGTGCCGTGAAAAAGAATTACGCGCTAAGGTTGCAAAATTGCATCTTCTGCGTGTAATTAAAGGATCAAAGGTTTGCAGATAGTCAGCGGGATGGGCGATATGGAAAAGAACAAGGCGCTTGACGCCGCAATGGCACAAATCGAGCGGGCCTTTGGTAAAGGTTCGATCATGCGCATGGGCGCCCGGGCCGGCGATGAGCAGATCGCCGTCATCCCGTCAGGCTCTCTGGGCCTGGACCTTGCGCTGGGCATTGGCGGCATGCCGCGCGGCCGCATTGTTGAGATCTACGGACCTGAAAGCTCGGGCAAGACAACGTTGGCGCTTCACGCCATTGCCGAGGCGCAGCGCCGGGGCGGCACCTGCGCGTTTGTGGACGCCGAGCACGCGTTGGATCCGACATATGCGCGGAAGCTGGGGGTGGATGTCGATAATCTGCTGATCAGCCAGCCCGACGCGGGCGAGCAGGCGCTGTAAATTGCCGATACGCTGGTGCGCTCGGGCGCGATCGACGTGTTGGTTGTGGACAGCGTCGCGGCACTGGTGCCACGGGCTGAACTGGAAGGCGAAATGGGCGATAGCCACATGGGGCTGCATGCCCGCCTCATGAGTCAGGCGTTGCGCAAGATCACCGGCAGTGTCAGCCGCAGCAATTGCATGCTGATCTTTCTGAACCAGATCCGCATGAAGATCGGCGTGATGTTCGGCAATCCCGAAACGACCACGGGCGGCCATGCGCTGAAATTCTACGCCTCGGTCCGGCTGGAGATCCGTCGTATCGGCCAGATCAAGGAACGGGATGAGGTTGTCGGCAACCAAACTCGCGTGAAGGTAGTGAAGAACAAGCTTGCGCCGCCGTTTCGTCAGGTCGAATTCGACATCATGTATGGCGAAGGAATCAGCAAGGTTGGCGAGTTGCTCGATCTGGGCGTGAAGGCCGGCGTTGTGGAAAAATCGGGTGCATGGTTCAGTTATGACAGCCAGCGGATCGGGCAGGGACGCGAGAATGCCAAGCAGTTTCTTCGGGAACACCGTGCTGTCGCAGACGCGATCGAGGCCAAGGTGCGGGATCAGTCCGGCATTGTCGCAAATGCGATGATGGTGACGGATGACACAGAGGAAGCTGAAGCGGCCGAGTGATGCCGCTGTCCCGGAGGTCGCTCTGGCGGCTGAAGATCATGAACTGATCGAAGCCGCCAACCGGGTTCTGGAAAAGCACTACCGGACGTTCTGGCACACGGTTGGGGCGGCGATCCGGTCAACCGACGGCCGTATCTGGACCGGCATTCATATCGGCGCGACCGTCGGACGCTTGGCGATCTGTGCCGAGGCGATCGCCCTGGGACGTGCGATTCTGGAAGGCAACGGGTCAATCCAGACCGTTGTGGCTGTCCGGCATCCAAAGCCGGAGGAAGAGGATCGGGAGTTGGCCGTCGTGTCCCCGTGCGGCGCATGCCGGGAGATGATCATCGATCATGCTCCCGACGCCATGGTCATTGTCCGTGATCAGGGACTGCTGATGAAACTGCCGATCCGGCTGATGCTGACGCTGCCTTATCGGCGGTAAGGGGTTTACTCCGTACCGCCGTTGCGGTGGGAAAATGCGGTTTCCGCGCTGGTGATAAACTCCAGCAATGCCGTATGCCCTTCCTCGGTGGCCCGCTTGGCGCGAAGCAACGCGCCGGCGACGTCGTTGGGGTCCTCCACCCGCTCCGCCCAGGCACCCAGGTCCTTTGCCAGATTGGCGTAGTTTCCGCCGAGGTCGCGCGCCTTGTGCCTTTCATGGGATAGCTTCATGTGCGGGATTTCGATCGCCATGGTGCTGTTGTTCAACACGATCGTCAGCGTCGGGATACCCGCGCGTACTGCGGTTTCCAGATCCAGGCCGGTCATGCCGAAGGTGGCATCGCCCATGAAGTTGACGCAGAATTTGTCCGGTGCGGCCACTTTGGCGCCGATGATCAGGCCAAGGCCGGTGCCAAGCTGGTGTGATTTGCCCCAACCCAGATAACCACGCGGCCGGGTGGCACTGTAGAATGGCAGCAACTGGTCACGGGGGCTGCCCGAATCATGGGTGACGATCGCGCCGGCCGGATCAATGACCCGGGCGAATTCCGCCATGACCCGGTACGGGGTCATAGGAGCTTCCGCGCTGGTCAGCTTCTTCTGCCAGCGCTCCAACCAGATGCCTCGTTCGCGGGCAAGTTCCCCTGCCGGTGACCGGTTCGGCATTTTCCCTGAAAGCCGATCCTTGACCGCGGCAATCAGGTCAAGAAGTGTGAGTTTTGCGTCGCCGAGCAGCGCGGCTTCGGTCTGATAGGATTTATGCAGGTCGCGCGGATCGTTGGTCGCGTGGACGATCGGCATATCGCCGGGAAGCGCCGGCGTTGACAACGGATGCCGGGTCAGACCGCAACCTATGGCGAGGATAACATCCGCCTTCGTGTGCAGGAAATAGCGGCCATGCCCGGTGAAGGTATTTCCGCCGGAACCGAGTGCCAGCGGATGGTCCTCGGGAAAGGCGCTTTTGCCGTCCACGGTGGTCATGACCGGCGCCTGCAGAAGCTCTGCCAGCTCGGTCAATTCTGCCGACGCCTCGGCATAGAGCACGCCTTGGCCGGCCAGGATCATCGGATGCGCGGCTTCAAGCAGGCGCTTTGCCGCCCGTTCGACATCCTGCGGATCGGGGGCTGATCGGGAAGGGGGGATCGCCCGGTAGCGATCAGCCTCATCGCCGGCGTCAAGATCGACGATATCGCGCGGGACCTCCACCATCACAGGGCCGAGCCGCCCGTTCTTCAGCGCGCTGAACGCTCGGCGCATCGCCGGTACCGTGGCCTCGGGAACAAGCAGTTCCTCGACCTGTTTGGTGACCGAGGCATAGGTCCGGCTCGACCGGAAAGTTGGGAAAACCTGGGATTGATTGCGCGCATGCGCGAGCGGCAGGAACAGGACCGGCACACTGTCCGAGAATGTGGTGGCGATGCCGGGGAAGGCGTTCTCGGAACCCGGCCCGTACTGCATCATGAACACGCCGGGCGGCTTGCCATTGGTGACGCGGGCGAAGCCGTCCGCCATATCGACGCCAACACGCTCCTGCCGGCAGATGATGGGCCGCAATCCGGCGGCTACCGCGTTTTCGATCAGAGAGGTGGTCGGAAAGCAGAAGAAAGTGGAGATGCCCTCCCGCTTCAGCACTTCGACAACAGCATCCGCCACGCGCATTTCACACCCCTTCGTTCGTTGCGAACGACCTTAAAGGAGGTGTCCTCGCTGCGAAAGATCACGGGTGTCCGAGATCGCGGTGGCCTTATGCCGGCGTATCGGAAAGTTGGATGCCGCTGAACGTGGCTGCGAGGGGGTAGTCGACGTTCCAGGCCGATCCGAGTTCACTGCCGGCCTGCCAACCAGCGATCTGCCCAATCGACGAAAAATTATCGGTAACGGCGTTGCCGCGGCCGATCTGCTGTGGGCCGTAAGGGTAGAACAACAGGCAGGCCGAGGAGGCGTTCTGCAGGGGGGTGCTGAGACTGATCTGG
>DAICYU010000135.1 GCA_027311485.1 Acetobacteraceae bacterium | reverse complement strand
CTACGGGAGGCGAGTCCCGCCCATTCATGTACTGCTTCAATGGCAATGAACCAGGGATCATAGCGCATGTCCGGACTTATTTGCGTTGGCCCGCTGTTGCGTTCGCGTTTCCCTCTTATTTTCTGCTATATGAGAAGATGTCGCCGTTGGTGCCCTGTTGTTACGCGGCGATTTCCAGTGCATACTAATCTTGGAGATTGAGGTAGTATCAAGTGAAAGAACTGGCGGAACCAGACGAGACGAAGCGCCCGGATGAATTTCGGCTTGAAGAATTCTTGCCGTATCGACTCGCGGTCGCATCCGAGGTGATCTCACGTTTGATTTTCCGGCATCATTTCGGCCGGTTAGGCCTTGGCATGCCGGAATGGCGTTTGATTGCCGCGGTCGGGCAGTATGGTGTGCTGTCCCCCACCACGGCGGGGGAACGCACGGCGATGGACAAAGTCAAGGTCAGCCGAGCGGCGGCGACACTCGTGGCACGCGGTGTGTTGCGACAGTCACCCGATCCGAATGACGGGCGCGGCCGATTACTTCGCCTGACGCGGAAAGGCACGACGATCTATTCCAGCTTTGCCTCCATAGCGGTGGACGTCGAGACATCGCTGGCCGAGTCGATTACAAAATCAGAATGGAATGCCTTGCAGAAGGCATTGGGCAAGTTGACCGATCACGGGCATGCGATGCTGAACGGTTCGGCCGAGGACGGGGCGTAGCGGTTCTGACCGGCGGCTGTCTGGCGGACTGGCCGCCAGCGGTCTATTGTCTGTGTCTGGCGGGCTCGACCCGCTAACCCGCTTGCCAGGACCGCCCATGACCATAGACGCAGATACGCTCGCCGCGCTTTCCGGGATCTCCACCGCCACAATCACCACCGTCCTGCTCAAGAAGGGCCTGCGGAATGTGTGGATGCGTGGCACCAAGCCGCTCCGGCCGGGTCAGCCGAAGCTGATCGGTCGGGCGTTTACGCTGCGGTTCGTGCCGGCGCGAGAGGATCTGGCGACGCCGGAGTCGTGGTCCTCGCCCATCTCGACCCGTGCGGCGATCGAGGCGATGCCCGAGGGCTGCATTGCCGTGGTGGATGCGATGGGCGTGACCGATGCCGGCATCTTCGGCGACATCCTGTGCGCACGCATGGCGAAGCGCGGCGTTGCCGGCCTGGTGACCGACGGTGTGGTGCGTGACCTTGCCGGCGTGCTGGGCACTGGCTTGCCCGTCTGGTGCCAGGGCGCCGCGGCGCCGGCTTCTGTCACGGGGCTGACATTCGTCAACTGGCAGGAACCGATCGGCTGCGGCGGCGTGGCCGTGTTCCCGGACGATGTTGTCATGGTCGATGACGACGGCGCGGTCCTGATCCCGCAGAAGCTGGTCGCCGATGTCGCCACCCTTGCGGCGGAGCAGGAGCGGCTGGAGGAGTGGATCATGAGCCAGGTGGATGGCGGTGCCTCCCTGCCGGGCCTGTATCCACCGAATGCCGAAAACAAGGCGCGCTATGAAGCCTGGGCGAAGCAGCGAAACGGTTGAGGGTTAGTGGCGACCCGTACACGGTACCGTCGTCACTTTCGCGTCGTTGTGCAACAAGCAGGTTATTAACGTCGCGATACGATGTGCCTCACGAGCATGTCATGGCGCGCACGTAATCGTTGAGTTCAACGGCGCCCCGCCCGGTCTATCTCGAGCAGGTTCCCGAGATAGCGCCGAGGCGACGCCGTGCTCGACTTCCTGCCGACAAACCGATCCTGGCTCGACGCGCTGTCTGAAATCAGCGTCGCTGATCAGGCCGCCGTGCCCCAACCGCGCGTGGGGCTGCTGCGCCGGGTCGGCGCATCGTTGCCGCGTGAATGGGTGCCGATTGCCCGCCGCGGCCTGACGGGCGTTTCGGCGCATCTGCCGGCAGGCATGCGGAACCGGCTGTACCGTCTGGCGGGCGCCATGAGCCGCGAGATGGGCGCCATCGAGCAGCATTATGCCGCCTGGATCGATCGCTACGACCGGATGGACAGCCAGGTCCGGCGTGCGATCATGGCCCGCATCGCGCAGATGCAAGGGCACCCGCTGATTTCCGTGTTGATGCCCGTCTATAACCCGACACCGGAATACCTGCGGGCGGCGATCCATTCGGTGCAGGATCAGTTCTATCCGTGGTGGGAACTTTGCATCGCCGACGATGCCTCCACCGATCCTGCCGTCGTGCGGGTGCTGCGAGAGGCGCAGGCCGGTGATCATCGTATCCGGCTGGTGCGGCGGGAGCAGAACGGTCATATCTCTGTAGCATCGAACTCGGCGCTGCGGCTGGCGACCGGGCCGTTCGTCGCCCTGCTGGACCATGACGACATCCTGCCGCCCCATGCCCTGTACGAGGTCGCGGCCCGCATCCTGGCGCAACCCGATGTGGATCTGCTGTATTCCGACGAAGACCATGTCGGCGCCGACGGGCAGCGGCATCATCCGTACTTCAAACCCGACTGGGACCCCGAGCTTGCGCTGGGGCAGAACCTGGTCAGCCATTTTGGCGTGTACCGGCGCAGCCTGGTGGAGCGAATCGGCGGCTTTCGGCCGGGCTTCGAGGGCAGCCAGGACCACGATCTGGCGTTGCGCGTTGCGGCCGAGAGCAGCCCTGACCGCATCGCCCACATTCCGAAGATACTTTACCACTGGCGGCAGGGCGCGTCGGAGCAGACATTTTCCGAAGCGGCGCACAACCGCTGCGTCCTGAACGCTCGGCGTGCCATCCAGGAACAGGTGGCTGCAGGATGCCAGGCCACGCCGGCGCCGCGCGTGCCCGTATGGACTCGTGTCGTGCGTCCGCTGCCGTCGCCGGAGCCGTTGGTTTCCGTGATCATTGATGCCAGCCGCGCGCCCGGACTGCTGCCGCGCTGCCTGGATGGTCTGGCCCGCCTGACCGGTTATGGCGCGCTGGACGTGATCGTGACGGGCGTGGCGCCGCACGCTGTTCCACAGGGTTATCCGGTGCGGACGTCGGAAGGCCGATCGGTGAATGCCGCCGCCGCCGTGGCCGATGGGTCGTTGCTGCTGCTACTGGATGCCGCCCTGGTGCCGGTGGAGCCGGACTGGCTGCGGGAAATGGCGTCTCAGGCCATCCGGCCGGGGATTGGTGCCGTGGGGGCCAAGCTGCTGGCCCAGGATGGCCTGGTGACGCATGCGGGTATCGCCCTTGGCGGCCGGGATATCGCGAATTTTCCCTTTGTCGGGCGGCGGGCGTCGGAGACCGGCTATTTCGGGCACCTGCAGCTGCTGCGCAGCGTCAGCGCCGTGGGCACCGCCTGCCTGATGGTGCGCCGGCGCGACTTCCTGGAGGCTGGCGGGCTGGACGAAACCGGATTGCCGTCGCCGCTGCGGGATATCGATTTCTGCCTGAAGCTGAGCCAGATGGGGCGCCGCAATCTGTGGACCCCATACGCCGCGTTGTTCCTGGCCGGTGGTCCGGCGGCCAGCGTGGAGCGGGATGCGACGGCTGACCGGCGCGCCGTGAGCCTGATGCGGCAGCGCTGGGGCGGCAAGCTGGAGACGGACCCCTGCTGGAACCCGAACCTTGCGATCGGACCGGGTGAGATGAGATTGGCATTCCCGCCGCGCGATCACGGGACCGAGGCGCTTCAGGCCGCCTGAAGCATCGTCCGTCCGGAGCCGTCGGACCCGTGGCGCGGGGAACGTCGTTAGGCCAGCGGCGCGCAGGCTGCTGCGAGCCAGGTCCGCGCGTCGGGGTCCAGCGCCGGACCGACCATCCGGAGGACCCGGTCGTGATATTCGTCGATCCATGCGCGCTCAGCGGTGGTCAGCATGGATGTATCCAGTAGTTGTCGGTCGAACGGGGCGAGTGTCAAAGTCTCGAAGCACAGGAACGGCTTGACGGCGTCCGGCAGTGTCGCGGGCTGGGACAGCAACAGGTTCTCCAACCGAATGCCGTAGGCGCCGGGCAGATAGTAGCCGGGTTCGTTGGACAGGATCATCCCTGGCTCGATGGGGATCGGCCGAGCGGCGCGGGAGATGCTGACGGGGCCTTCGTGGACTGAGAGGTAGCTGCCGACGCCGTGGCCGGTGCCGTGGTCGTAGTCCAGCCCGGCCTGCCACAGGGCGCGTCGCGCCAGCGCGTCCAGGTGCGGGCCGGCAACGCCCTTGGGAAAGATCGCGGTGGCAATCGCGATGTGGCCTTGCATCACGCGGGTCACGCGGGCGCGCAGGGTCTGCGGCGGGGCGTCCGGACCGGTCCAGACGGTGCGGGTAATGTCGGTTGTCCCGTCCTTATATTGAGCGCCTGAATCAATAAGGTACACTTCGTTAGATCGGATGCCGCGATTGGAACCCGGTGTGACGCGGTAGTGGATGATCGCCCCGTGCTCTCCGGCGCCGGAGATGGCCGGGAAGCTCTCTCCCTGAAAGCCGCTCACCTGCTGCCGGAACGCCAGCAGTTGTTCGGCCGCCGACATCTCGCTCTCGGTTCCGGCCGGCGCGGTCTGGGACAGCCAGTGCAGGAAGCGGCAGACGGCGACGGCATCGCGCGCATGGGCGTTCCGGGCGCCCTGTTGCTCGACTGTGTTCTTGCAGGCTTTGGGCAGTGCGCAGGGATCGCTGGCCGGGGCGACGGTGGCGCCGGCGTCCCGCAGTTGTTGGGCGAACCAGACCGGGGAGGCGGCGGGATCGACGCGGACCGTCTGGTGCTTCAGCGCCTGCAGGGCCGACGGCAGGTCCCGGCGGTCGATGATCGTGACACCGTTGCCCAGCCAAACGCGGATTTCGTCGGTCATCTTGGCGGGATCGATGAACAGGGTTGTGCGGCCGTCATCGTGAACCAGTGCGAAGGCCAGGGCGAACGGGGTGAATGGCACGTCGCCGCCACGGATGTTGAGCAGCCAGGCGACGGACGCCGGGTCGGTCAGCACCGCGGCGTGGTGCTTCGCATCCCGCAGCACCTTAGCGATCTCGGTGCGTTTCTCCTCGGAGGAGCGGCCGGCGAAAACCAGAGGATGCGGCTGCGCGGGGGCACGCGGCGGCGGCGGACGGTCACGCCACACCTTGTCGATCGGGTTGGGCGCAAGCGGCATCATCGTGAGCCCCGCTTCGGTGTAGCGGGCGAGGCCGTCTTCACTGATCAGCAGCGGGTCGTAGCCGATTCGCGCGGATTTCGGCGCCGCCTGCGCCAGCCATTGCGGCGGCGGCTGTTCGGTGATGTGCAGCCTTTGCCACAGCGCGGCATCGGTCTGCTCCGCCAACTGCAGGACATAACGGCCGTCGGTGAACACGGCGGCGACGTCCGCCAATACCACGGCCAGTCCGGCGCTGCCGGTGAAACCTGTCAACCAGGCGAGACGCTCTGCCGACTCCGGCACATATTCGCCCAGATGCTCATCGGCACGTGGGACGATGAAACCGTCAATGCCCTGCCGGGCCAGTTCCTGTCGCAGGGCCGAAAGGTGCGAAGACGGCATATTTTGTCCTTTTCGGGGCAAGGGCGGCAAAAATTCATGGCGAACTAGGTAAGCATGCGAATCGTGCATGTCTGGCGCAGGATTTTCGCTCCTTAATTCAGGCGCAATGCAATCTATGTTGCGGTGCATCAAAACCCCGGGGCGCGGCGCCAGTCCGGCGTCGTATCCGACAGGGCATCGTATGGACGTATGTCATGAACGCGCAGACACCAAATTCCCAGCTTTCCTACCAGCTCCCGAGCATGAGCTATATCGACGCTTCGTGGGAAGAGCCGACCCTGCGGGCAACCCCGGCGAACGCCCGTTCAGCGAACAAGCACGGCTTCGCGAACTGGCTTGCGGCGCGGATTGCGGCGTTCCGCTCCTGGCGGCAGGAACAGCGGGCGCGGACCGAGCTGCATGCGATGACGGACCGGGAACTGCTGGATATCGGCGTGAGCCGGGCCGATTTCGGCCGTATGTTCTCTGACGCGCACAACCAGGATCTGCGGGCGCGTGGAACGGCCGTGTAGGCAGCGCGGCGGCATCCGCCGCATTGTTCGTTACGGCAGCATCAGCCAGTCGTGATATGACTGGCTGCTGCCTGCCAGGCCGGCCAGTGCAGGTTGGTCAGCGTTGCGTCTATCAGCACCGGCAATTGGTGCCAGTCGGCCAGAAGCCAATAAAATCCTAGAAGAACCACGATTCCGAACAGGTGCATTGCGAATGACCTGCCGCTGCGGATGTCTTTACGGGAAACAGGCATAAATCCTCCAACCCCGCATGCCTGGGCGGCATCAAAAGTGTCATCATGCCCGCATCTGCGGACAAATCCTAAAGTGGGTATCGAATAAGGCTAAAATAGGCGGATTTTTCGCAACATTTGCGACATCGCGGATAGCTGGGTTACGCCACGCGCATAGGTGCATTGCGGCTATCATGTCGCATAATCGTGTCACAACGAATGACACAAGGACCGCGCCGTGAGTGACGAAACCGCCTCCGCCATTCCGTTGGCCGTCCCAATCTCATCAGGTCCATTTGAAAAGCCGGTTGCCGAGGCCGGGACGACGCTCGCCATCCTGATGTCGCTCAGTTTCTGTCATCTGCTGAATGACATGAACCAGTCGCTGGTGCCGGCGATCTATCCGATCCTCAAGGAGTCGTATCACCTGGATTTCGGGCAGGTCGGCCTGATCACCCTGGCATTCCAGTTGACGGCATCGCTGTTGCAGCCGGTTGTCGGCATGGTGACCGACAAACATCCGCAGCCGTTCTCATTGCCTGTGGCGATGGCGTGCAGCCTGTTGGGGCTGCTGCTGCTGGCGGTTGCACACAGCTACCCGTTGATCCTGGTCGCGGCTGCCATGGTGGGCGTCGGATCATCGGTGTTCCATCCCGAATCGTCCCGGGTGGCGCGGCTGGCGTCCGGCGGGCGGTATGGCTTCGCACAATCGCTGTTCCAGGTCGGCGGCAGCACCGGCGCGGCGATCGGCCCGCTGCTCGCCGCGTTCATCGTCGTGCCGCGTGGGCAGGGCAGCGTCGCTTGGTTTTCCGCCGCCGCGCTGCTGGCCATCGTGCTGCTGGCCGGGGTCAGTTCCTGGTACGCCCGGCATCCTGCCATGCTGGCGCGGCGGGGGCGGCGCAGCACCGCAATTCCGCCGAGTCCGCTGCCCCGATCAACCGTTATCGGTGCGCTGGCGGTGATCCTTGTGCTGCTGTTCTCCAAGAACGTCTACACATCCAGCCTGAGCTCCTACTATACGTTCTACCTGATCCAGAAGTTCCAGGTACCGGTGCAGACCGCGCAGTTGATGCTGTTCGCGTTCCTGGGCGCGGTGGCGGCCGGCACGTTCGCCGGCGGGCCGATCGGCGATCGCTTCGGCCGCAAGCCGGTGATCTGGTTTTCGATCGTGGGCGCGTTTCCCTTCGCACTGATGCTCCCGTATGCCAGTCTGGGCTGGACGGTGGTGCTGAGTATCCTCATCGGCCTGATCCTGGCGTCCGCCTTCTCGGCCATCCTGGTGTACGCGCAGGAGCTACTGCCGGGCCGCGTTGGGCTGGTCGCGGGCATGGTGTTCGGGTTTTCGTTCGGGCTGGGTGGCCTCGGCGCCGCGGCGCTGGGGCGCATTGCCGATGTGACGGGGATCGAGACGGTGTATCGGGTGTGTTCGTTCCTGCCGCTGATCGGGCTGATGACGGCGCTGCTGCCCGATATCGAGCGTAAGTCCTGACCGCCGATCCCGTCGATCTGGCGATGGTGCTCGCGGTTGATGGGTCCGCCAGCGTCACCTATGACGAATTCGGCCTGATCGCCGGCGGCATGGCGGCCGCCCTGAAAGACCCGACCGTCGCCGCAGGCCTGACCGGCACCAGCATCCTGTCGCTTCTGTTGTGGTCGGGTAGCGGCCAGCAGGAGGTGATGACACCCTGGACCCGCATCGGTTCGGCGGCCGACCTGGCGGCGTTCGCGGACGGCGTGGACAACATGCCGCGGACTGTGAAAGCCGGCACCACCGCGATCGGGGAGGCGCTACTGGCCGCGCTGACCCTGCTGGGGCAGGTCCCGGCCGTGCCGAGGCGCATGATTGTGGATGTGATCGGCGACGGACGATCGAACGACGGGATTGCCCCAGGCCCGATCCGCGACCGCATGGCGGCGGCCGGGATCACGATCAACGGGCTATGTATCCTGCACGAGGAACCGGACCTGCTGAAATCCTATAGCGAAGAGGTGATCGGCGGCCCGGACGCGTTCGCCGTAACGTGTCGGACCTATCAGGATTTTACGGAGGCAATGCGCCAGAAGCTGACGCGCGAGATCAAGGGACCCATCGTCTGACTCGCATACGGCGGACGGCTCGGTTCCAGCCATGACAAATCAGGATGAACCAAGCGACGACAAACCCGTCATCGCCGAAGAGACTTTCAGCACGTTCGTCGCTACGAGCGAAACCGAAGGCGATGTGACCCGCGCCCATGCCGTGGAGGCGGTTACCGAAAAAAAGACCCTCCGCGCCGAGGATGATCCGGACGAGGATATGCCTTTGCCGACCGACCCGAAGACCGTTTTCCTGGGCGGGCTGTTCTTCCTGGCCGTTCTCACGGCACTGTATGTGGCGGCGGAAATTGTGCTGCCGGTGGTGCTGGCGATCGTGCTGAAGCTGTTGCTGCAGCCGCTTGTCCGGCTGCTGGAGCGGATACATATCCCGCGGGCGATCGGGGCGTTGCTTTCCGTGCTGCTTGTGTTGGCGGCCTTTGG
>DAICYU010000134.1:4228-8688 GCA_027311485.1 Acetobacteraceae bacterium | reverse complement strand
AGCCCGACCGAGCGGGGGAAGGCGGTGTTGGCCAACAGAAACGACGCCACTTCATGCGGCTGGTAGCCAGTCGGGTGTTCGCGCCGGTAGGCGTGGTAGCCCGCCGCGGCCCGCAGCAGCGCGTTCCATTGGCCAGCATCGATATCCGCGTCGGCGGCATCGTTCCGCGGCGCCAGGGAATTGAATCGCGTGTCCAGCAGCCGTGTGGTCTGGTCCGCCCGCTCCAGGCACCGGCCGATCATGTAGAAATGCCAGGCTTGGTCACGGTAGAACGTGCCCTCGGTGATGCCGTTATGCGCCTGCGTGCCTTCCTTCAGCATGGCACAGACCGCAGTGAAATGGTCCGGCGCGATCGCCACCGGGTCGAGTGCCTTGATGCGCCCGTGAAAGACATTGATCTGCAGCCACATCTCGGTTGAGATCAAGGCCCGCAGCGTGCGCGCATTCTCCTTGGCGGCTTCGATGGCGCTTTGCACTGATGTCGGGTTCTGCGTGTCCAGCAGGTAGAATTCACCCACAGTGCGCTGTGTCGCCTCGGCGTGCCGGGCATAGAATTCGGTCAGGTTGCCGTTGATGCGCGGGATCGACAGCCAGTTGCGGGTATCATCCGCATCCCGGGCAAAAGTGTTGGTCACATCCAGGATGCGCGCCATATTCTCGATGCGCTCCATGTACCGCGCCAGCCACAGGGTGCTTTCCGCATGGCGGGCGATCAGGGGGACCGTGCGGGTCCGGCGCAGAATATCCATCAGGCGAGCACCCAGGTATCCTTGGAACCGCCGCCCTGCGAGGAGTTCACCACGAGCGTTCCCTCGCGCAGCGCCACCCGGGTCAGCCCGCCGGGCAGGACCCAGGTATCCTTGCCGGTAATCGCGAACGGCCGCAGATCGACGTGCCGCGGCCGCACGCCGCCATCGCACAGGGTCGGCGATACCGACAGTTTCAGCGTCGGCTGGGAGATGTAGTTCGACGGGTTGGCTTTCAGCACGTCACGGAACGCGGCCAGTTCCGCCTTCGTCGCATGCGGCCCGATCAGCAGCCCGTAGCCGCCGGACTCCGCGACTGGTTTCACCACCAGCTCATGAAGATGGTCCAGCGTGTAGGCCAGCGCATCCGCCTCGGCGCAGATCCGGGTATCGACGTTCGACAGGATCGGTTCCTCGGACAGGTAATATCGGATGATCCGCGGCATGTAGGCGTAGATCGCCTTGTCGTCCGCGACGCCGGTTCCCACCGCGTTGGCGATCGCCACCGTGCCGTTGCGCCACGCCTCGATCAGCCCGCGCACCCCCAGCATGCTGTCCGGCCGGAACACGTCAGGGTCGAGGAAGTCGTCGCCAATCCGGCGGTAAATCGTGTGCACCGGCGCCAGCCCGACTGTCGTGCGCATCCACACCTTGCCGCCGTCCACGACCAGGTCGCGGCCCTCGACCAGTGGTACGCCCATTTCGCGCGCCAGGAACACATGCTCGAAATACGCCGAGTTGAAGATGCCGGGCGACAGCACCACCACCTGCGGGTCCGATACGCCGGGCGGCGCGATATCCGCCATCGCGTTGTGCAGCCGCAGCCCATACTCATCGACGCCGCGCACCTTCAGCCCGGTCATCAGGTCGGACAGCACGCGCAGCGTCATATGCCGGTTCTCAACGACATAGGCGACGCCCGAGGGTGTGCGGGCATTGTCCTCCAGCACCCGGAACGTGCCGGTTTCGTCCCGCACGATATCGGTGCCGCAGATGTGCACATAGGTGCCGAACGGCACGTCGAAGCCGACCATCGCCTCACAGTAGCCGCTGTTCTTCAGCACCAGTTCGGCCGGCACGATCTTGTCGGCCAGAATCTTCCGGTCATGATAGATATCATGCAGGAACATGTTCAGCGCCCGCACGCGCTGGACCACGCCGGTTTCGATCTGAGTCCATTCGGTGGGCGTGATCACCCGCGGGATCAGATCGAACGGCAGGATGCGGTCGATTGCCGTAGCGTCCGAATACACCGTGAAGGTGATCCCCCGCTCCAGCAAATCCCGCTCCGCATCCGCGGCCCGGCGGCGCAGCGACTCGATCGGAAGGGCCGCGAGGCGGGACAGCAGCAGCGTCAGCGTGGGATGCGGTGGCTGGCCTGTGCGGAGCATTTCGCAGAACAAGGCACCGGGATTGTATCCCTGCATGGTGCCATGCGACTGAAGCTGCGGCTGCAACTGGCTTTGCACCTGGGCTTGCATCCCGACACTCGCCTGCATGCGCGTCTCCATTTTGCAATGCGGTATGATAGACAAAAGCGAACGGCTGCAAAGGCCCTACCCGAATGGGCAGCGGGGTTCCGGCCCGGCGCGCTACCGTGTGCCAACTTACAAATGGCAGGGGATGGCCTGGCGCGTTAATGGCAGGCGGGCAAGACGGAGGCGCAGTGTGACCGAACAGACCAGTGGACAGGACCGGGACGCGGAGATCAGGCAGGCCCGGTCCCAGGCCGCGCAAACCCTGCGGCCCAGCGTACCGGCGCTGGAGGCCATGTTGTTTGAGGCCGTGCCGCTGCTGGACCACGGCTTCGTCCGTGTCATCGACTATATGGGCGACGATTCCGCCATCGTGCAGGCGGCCCGCGTCTCCTACGGTCGCGGCACAAGGCGCGTGCAGGAGGATGCCGGCTTGATCCGCTACCTGATGCGCCACCGGCACTCCACCCCGTTCGAGATGTGCGAGATCAAGTTCCACGTCAAACTGCCGATCTTCATCGCCCGGCAGTGGATCCGGCACCGGATGGCGAACGTCAACGAATACTCCGCCCGCTACTCGATCCTGGACAAGGAGTTCTACATTCCGGCGCCCGAGGCGCTGGCGGCGCAGTCGCTCACCAATCGCCAGGGCCGCGGGGCGGTGCTGCAAGGCGAGGAGGCCGTCATGGTCCTGGACCTGCTGCGGACCGATGCCGAACGCTGCTATGCCGACTATGCCACGATGCTGAACGAAGGGGAGCAGACCGACCCGTCCCGCCAGGGCCTGGCGCGGGAGCTGGCGCGGATGAACCTGACGCTGAACACCTACACGCAGTGGTACTGGAAAACCGACCTGCACAACCTGTTCCATTTCCTGTCCCTGCGTGCCGACGCCCATGCGCAATACGAAATCCGCGTCTATGCCGAGGCGATGCTGCGCATCACCGAGGCCTGGGTGCCGGTCGCCACGCAGGCCTTCCGCGACTACCGCCTGGGCGCCGTGACACTGTCGGCGCAGATGGTGGATGTGCTGCGTCGCCGCCTGGCCGGCGAAACCGTCACCGCCGAAAACAGCGGCATGAGCCGGCGCGAATGGACGGAATTCACCGCCCATTTCCCATTGGTTGTCCCAGGGGGCGATCCCGCCTGATCCGGCGGCGGCTGGTCAGAATCTGCCGGTCAGCGACATCCAGTCAGCGTCTGCCGGCCAGCGGCATCCGGCCGGCGGTATCCAGTCAGCGCCGCCCGAACATCCGTTCGATATCGGCTTTCGACAGTTTCAGCACCGTCGGCCGCCCGTGGCTGCAGGTCGCGGCGCGCGGCGTCTGTTCCATCTGCCGCAGCAGCGCGCTCATTTCCGCCGCGCCCAGCTTGCGGCCGGCGCGGATGCTGCCATGGCAGGCCATCCGCGCAATGATTGCGTCCAGCCGAGACGACAGCACCGTCTGCTCACCAAGTTCGGCAAATTCCTCGGCCAGATCGCGCAGCAAGGGCCCCGGCTCCGGCGATCCCAGGGCGGCGGGGATGGCGCGGACCAGCACCGCGCCCGGCCCGAAGGCTTCCAGTTCCAGCCCCAGCTTCGCCAGTTCCTCGGCGCGGGCCGCCAGCCGAACCACGTCGGCGGCGGGCAGATCGACCACGGCCGGCAGCAGCAGCGGCTGGCTGCGCGCCGCCCCATCCAGCATTTGCGCCCGGATCGCCTCATGCGTCAGGCGCTCATGCGCCGCGTGCTGGTCCACCAGCACCAGCGACCCGTCGGCGGCGACTGCGATGATGTAGGTATCCAGCACCTGCGCCACCGGTGCGCCCAACGGATGATCCGGCGACGGTGCCGCCGGCTGTTCGACCTGCCGGGCGGCGGGGGCGGCCTGGAATGGCAGCTGCACCTCGGCGAGGTTGCCGCCGGCGGGCCGAGCCGCCACCGGGCTCAGCGCCAGCGGTGGCGCCATACTCGGTGCCGGCCAGGACGGCCGGGCGGACGACCGGCCCCAGGACGACGCAACCTGTGGCATCGGCACCACCGTCCCGGTGCCAACCCCCAGCGCCCGCCGCACCGCGCCGATCACCGCGCCGCGCACCGCATCGGCATCGCGGAAGCGGAGTTCTGTCTTCGCCGGATGCACGTTCACGTCCAGTTCGTCGGGCGGAACCTCCAGGTACAGCGCCACGACGCCGTGCCGGCCCATCGCGATCACGTCGCGGTAGGCGACCTTCACCGCCGTCCGCAGCACCGGATCGG
>DAICYU010000134.1:0-4218 GCA_027311485.1 Acetobacteraceae bacterium | reverse complement strand
CGGCCACCGGCCGGTTATTGACGATCAGCACCTGTCCGGCCGGCGTGATCCGGTTCACCGCCGGGGAGCATACATAGCCGCTGATGCGGATGCCGTGGCGTTCCTCATCGACCGGCAGCAGCCCGGCCGCGGCTTCGGCGCCCAGCAGCGCCGCCACACGCTCCACCCGCGCCTGCGCCGGCGCTTCGAACACCGTGCGTCCATCGATATCCAGCCGAAATCCCACGCCAGGGGCCGACAGCGCCAGCCGCCGCACCACCGCTTCGGCATGCGACGCCTCGGTGCGCGCGTTCTTCAGGAATTTGCGCCGGGCCGGGGTGGCGAAGAACAGGTCGCGTACCACCACCTGGGTGCCAAGGGGCGCCGCCGCCGGCATCACCGCCGATACCGCCCCGCCCTCCACCGTGATGACGTTCGCATGCTCCGCGCCAGCGGAACGGGAGGTAATCCGCAGCCGAGCCGCCGCGCCAATGGACGGCAGCGCCTCGCCGCGGAAGCCCAGCGTGGTGATCCGCACCAGCGACTCGTCGGTCAGCTTGGAGGTCGCGTGGCGCAGCACGCACAGCGCCAGTTCCGCGGCGTTCATGCCGCAACCGTTGTCCGCCACTTCCAGCCTGTCGATGCCGCCGCCGTCCAGCGCCACGGTGATGCGCGTGGCGCCGGAATCCAGCGCGTTTTCCACCAGTTCCTTCGCGGCTGCCGCCGGCCGCTCGATCACCTCACCGGCGGCGATGCGGTTGACGGTGGTTTCCGACAGCAGCCGGATACGTGACCCGGCTGCTCGTGACTCGGCTGACCGTGACTCGGGGGATTGTGACACGGCGGTTCAGGAGTCCCCGCGCAGCGCCAGGAACCGCTCGATCAGTGCCGTGGTGGACCCGTCATGCGACCCCCGCGCCGCACCCGGCGTCAGTTCCGGCAGGATGCCGTTGGCCAATTGCTTGCCCAGCTCCACACCCCATTGGTCGAAGCTGTCGATGCCCCAGAGGCAGCCCTGCACCGCCACCTTGTGTTCGTACAGCGCGATCAGCCGGCCCAGGCTGAACGGATCGAGGTGCTTGAACAGGATTGTGTTCGACGGACGCTCACCCACCGCGACACGGTGCGGGGCGATGGCGTCGATCTCGGCCGGGCTGGCGCCGTGTGCCTGCATGTCGGCGCGGATCGCTGCCTCCGGCCGGCCGACCATCAGCGCCTCGGCCTGGGCGAAAGCGTTCGCCGCCAGGGCGCGATGCGCCTCCGGCCGGCTGTGGTCGGCGGCGGCGGCGAGGATGAAATCCACCGGCACCGGGCGGGTGCCCTGGTGCACCAGCTGCATGAAGCTGTGCTGGGCGTTTGTTCCGGGCTCCCCGAACAGGATCGGGCAGGTGTCCCAGCCGACCGGCTGGCCGGACAGCATCACATGCTTGCCGTTCGACTCCATCTCCAGCTGCTGCAAATGCGCCGGCAGGCGGCGCAGCCGGTCATCGTAGGCCAGGATGCACTGCGTGGCGCAGCCCAGGGCGTTGACGTTCCAGATGCCCACCAGCCCCAGCATCACCGGCAGGTTCTGCCGCAGCGGCGCATCGCGGAAATGCTGGTCCATTGCCCAGGCGCCGTCCAGCATCCGCTGGAACTTGTCCCAGCCCACCGCCAGCGGAATGACCAGCCCGACCGGCGACCACAGCGAATAGCGCCCGCCCACCCAGTCCTGGAAGGCGAACACCCGGTCCGGGTTCATGCCGAACGCCGCCACCGCCTTCAAATTGGTGGACAGCGCGGCGAAATGCTTGGCCACCGCCGCATCGCCCAGCGCGCCGACGATCCACGCCCGCGCCGCCGCCGCGTTCATCGACGTTTCCAACGTGGTGAAGGTCTTCGACGCCACCAGCACCAGCGTGCGCGCCGGGTCCAGGCCGCGCGTCACCTCCTGAAACGCATGCCCGTCCACGTTGGACAGGAAATGCGCGTTCATCGCCTGGTCAGACCGGCCGATGGTCAGGGCTTCGGTCGCCACGCGCGGGCCAAGATCGGACCCGCCGATGCCGATGGTCAGCACATCAGTGAAACGTTCGCCGGTGGCGCCACGCTGCTGGCCGGCATGCACCCCCCGCACGAACCGTTCCATCTTGTCGCGTTCATTGGCGGCGAACACCGTGGCATCCTCGGTCCCGCCGGCCATCACCGCTTTCAGCCCCGCCCCGCGCGGCGCCCGCAGCGCCATGTGCATCGCCGCCCGATGCTCGGTTTCATTCAACGGCTCCCCGGCGAAAAGGCGGCGGCGGAACCCCTCCAGGTCCGCGGTCTGGGCCAGCGCGAACAGCGCATCCAGCGCCGTATCGTCGATCGCGGACTTCGAGACGTCCAGCGACAGATCGTCCAGGCGCAGCGTGAAACGCGCCGCCCGATTCGGATCGGCGGCGAACAGCCGCGTAATCACCCGCCCCCCCGGCCGCTCGGCCAGGGCACGGAGGTGCGCGAAACCGGCCTTGCGGTCCGGAAAGCCTGATGCGGTCTGGGTCATGCCCACCAGTATAAGCCACCGCCGACCGCCCTTGAATAGCACGAACCGGTGTAACCCGGAGCGGCGCCGTCTGGTCAGCCGTCATCGGCCGGTTAAAGTGATTGGCGTAACAGTTCGGGAGACTCCCATGCCCTTCGCCACCACCGATGACGGCGTTCGCCTGCACTACGAAGAATCCGGCTCCGGCACGCCGGTGATCTTTGTGCATGAGTTCGCCGGCGATCACCGCGCCTGGGAGGCGCAGATGCGCCATTTCGGCCGCCGCTACCGCGCCATCACCTACGCGGCCCGCGGCTATCCGCCGTCGGACGTGCCGGACGATGTGACCAAATACTCCCAGGCGCGCGCGGCGGATGACATCGCGGCGGTGCTGACGCATCTGGGGATCGACAAGGCGCATGTCGTCGGCCTGTCGATGGGCGGCTTCGCGACGCTGCATTTCGGCTTCCGCCACGCCGCCCGCGCACTGTCCCTGTGCGTGGCCGGTTGCGGCTATGGCGCCGAAAAGGGCCAGCGCGACAAGTTCCGCGCCGAGGTCGATGCCGTGGCCGCCTTCCTGGACGAACAGGGGATCGAGGCGTTCGCCGCCAAATACGCCTATGGCCCGACGCGGGTGCAGTTTGAGAACAAGGACCCGCGCGGCTTCGCCGAGTTCCGCCAGCAACTGGCCGAACACTCGGCGGTGGGGTCGCGCAACACGCAGTTGGGCGTGCAGAAAGAGCGGCCGTCCTTGTACGACCTGATCGACCAGATGCAGGCGCTGACGGTGCCCACCCTGGTGCTGACCGGGGATGAGGACTGGCCGTGCCTGCAGCCGGCGCTGCTGATGAAGCAGACCATTCCCAGCGCGGCGCTGTCGGTGATGCCGAATTGCGGCCACACGATCAATCTGGAGGACCCGGACGAGTTCAACCGGATCATCGGTGAGTTCATCGTGCAGGTGGATGCCGGGCGGTGGCCAAAGCGCGATCCGCGGGCGATGGTGGCTTCAATTACGGGGATGAAGTAGGGGCGTGTAACCCGCCGGGCCTTTTTGACGCCTCGCCTTTGCGGCGGGGTTCAACAAGGCCCGGTGCTTGCGGGATTGGGACCGCGGGGCGGCCGACTGGTGCCGGGATAGCGCGGGCGGCGTTTTCGTTCGTTCGGTCCCGAAGACGCGCCCGCAACGGGATATCGACACCGCGAAAACTCTATCTGCCGACTACAAGCGGCGGCGGCCGAAGGCGCGATGAGCGGAGGCGGACAATGGCACTGACGAAGAGCTTCAAGGATCTGGTGCAGCGCCGGGTCGCCCATGACCCGAAATTCGCGGCGGCCCTGCTGCGTGAGGGCATCGACACAATGCTGACCGGCGATGTGGACACCGGCAAGGCGATCCTGCGCGACTACATCAAGGCGACGGTCGGCTTTGAAAAGCTGCGCGAGGCCACGGCCACACCACCCAAAAGCCTGATCCGCATGTTCAGTCCACGCGGCAATCCACAGGCGCTTAATCTGTTCGGCATTATCGGCTACTTGCAAAAGCAGGCCGGCGTCGAGTTGCATGTCGCGGAGGGGCGCGTTGACAACTCTTTTTCCTCTGGCCGAAGCAGTGTGTGTAGTATTATCATTAATAAAAATATGGAGTATAACAATAAAAGGCAATGAATTCGCAGACAATCACTTTAATCTCGAAGCGCTTAGCAGCCCCGCAAGCAATGAAATGCGTCGATGAA
>DAICYU010000133.1 GCA_027311485.1 Acetobacteraceae bacterium | reverse complement strand
CGCGTGCACCTGGCCAAGATGCTGAAGACCGAGCATAATGTGCTGCTGCTCGACGAACCAACCAACGATCTGGACGTCGATACATTGCGCGCCTTGGAAGAAGCCCTGACCGAATTCGCCGGCTGCGCCGTGATCATCAGCCACGATCGCTGGTTCCTCGATCGCCTGGCCACCCACATCCTGGCGTTCGAAGGTGACGCGCATGTCGAGTGGTTTGAAGGCAATTTCCAGGCCTACGAGGAGGACAAGCGCCGCCGCCTGGGCGCAGATGCCACCGAGCCGCATCGCATCAAGTACCGTCCCCTGGCACGATAGGGTCTGGCGCCGTAACCGGTTCTTGCGGCCGGTTACGGCGGACGCCGGAAAGCACCGGTTGCCGGTGATGGGCTGAGCGCGTGGATCTATCACGAGGCTTGACCGAACCGGCCGACAGCCGACTATTCGCTCCTTAATCCGCCGGCCTCGCGCCGCGGTTCATGATACACACTAAAGGCCGGTACATTGTCCACATCGGATGGCCATCCTGCGCTTGAGATCGAGCTGAAACTCGCCTTCCCGCCCGAAGCGCGCGATCGGATTGAGGCGCACGCGGTCTTCCACGGTCCACGCGCGGCCGGTCCCCGCAGCGGGCATCAGGTCACCACCTATTTCGATACGCCCGACCTTGCGCTCGCCCGAGAAGGTCTCAGCCTTCGCGTACGCGCCAAGGATGGAAGGCGTATCCAGACCCTGAAATCCGAAACGGCCGCCAACGGCGCCGCCGCCACGCGGGGCGAATGGGAATGGGCGGTGCGGTCCGGCCGCCCTGACGCCAGCCTGCTGCTTGGCACCCCTGCCGCTGCCCACGCCGCCGACCGGCTGGAGCCGGTGCTGATCACCGACATCAATCGCACCACCCGAATGCTGACCCTGGGCGACACCGAGATCGAAGCGGCATTCGACGAGGGCTTCATCCGCACCGGCGGCAAGGAACTGCCGGTCCACGAACTGGAACTGGAACTCAAGGCAGGTCCACCCGGACCGCTTTATCAGCTGGCGCTGACGCTGCACGCCGACCTGCCGCTGCGGCTCGAACCCGAGGCCAAGTCGACCCGAGGCTATCGCCTGCACACCGGCCGCCCGCCCGCCATGCACAAGACGACCAAACCGGATCTGGCGCCGGATGTCAGCGCTGCGGATGGGTTCCGCCAGATCCTTGGCGCCGGCCTCGGCAGCCTGATCGGTAACCAGCCGGCGGCCATAAGCGGCGACCCGGAAGGCGTCCACCAGATGCGGATCGCGGTTCGCCGCCTGCGCACCGCATTGGCGCTGTTCAAGCCGCACCTGGAACCGCACACCACGGTTCGGTTCGGAGAACAGCTACGCCGTCTCGGCCAGGTTTTGGGTGAGGCGCGCGACTGGGACGTGTTCACGCTCGATACGCTTCCCGCCGCACTGGATGCTGGGCCGATGCACGATCTGCTCGCGCCGGCGGCCCAGGCCAGACGGCAAGCGGCCGGCAATGCGATGCGGGAGGAACTGGCTCGCCCCAACCTGACAGGCCTGGTTCTCGCCTTGGCCGCGTGGGCCGAGGACGAAACCCTCATGCTGGATGCGGCGGCCCGCACCGCCCGTCTGGTGGACCTGGCACCCGGATTGCTCGACCGTTTGGCCCGGAAGGTCACCAGACGGGGGAAGCACATCAGCCGGCTCTCACCGCCGGAACTGCACAAAGTGCGCAAGTCGCTGAAGAAGCTCCGCTATGCGGTCGACGACGTGGCGCCCTTGTTTTCCGCAAAGCGGGTCAAATCGTTCCGCAAGCGCTGCACCGGCATGCAGGACGAGCTCGGGTCCATCAACGATGCGACCATGGCGGTGACACTGGTCGAAATGCTTGCCTCCGACTCCCAACCAGATCGGATCCCGGCAATCGCGGCGGCGGCGCAATGGGGGGACAAGCGGCGGCAGAAGGCAATGCGCAAGCTGCCCGATCGTTGGGCAGAGTTCCGTGACGCAGCGCCTTTCTGGCGATAGGAAGCACCGCCGAACCGGGGCCAGCCCACGAACCTGGTGCGCAGCCCGATTGACTCCACAGGCGGGTTGATCGTGCCGTTCGGCTCCAGCACGACCAACCGGCTCGCGGAGACATCCTCGAGCTGTTTCGCGCGCAGTGCCTCGCCAAGGTCGATATGACTGATCGCCTCGCTCCGGCGTATGCGCGGATCCAGCTTTCCATCCCGGGCCAGGATCTTCGGTGCCCCTTCCAACAGGCGCGAAGCCAGATTGTAGCGTGCCGCAAGCCGCGCCAGCCCCCAGTGAGCGGCGAAAATCAGCGTCGTCGCCGCCAGCGTTCCATCCATGGAGGCCGACCCGGTCAGCGCTCGGCTTAAATTCGATCCAACGATGATCGAGACGATGGTGTCCAGCGCACCCCACTTGCTGAAGGTGCGACGGCCAGCCAGGCGCACCATGATCAGCCCATAAATGAAAATGACGACCGCCCGATCGCACTCCTGCCACCAAAGCAGGTGGTGATTGGGTCCAAAGAAATGAGACATCGCACTTGGCCTGCCAGAATGTTTTCCGGACTAACGCTCTGCCGGTGCAGGTCTGTTGTACAAGGAAAGGTCAGCTCGCCGCGCGTCCATCACGCCCGCGCCGTCACGACCACCAGGTGCCGGCGATGGACTGGCCGAGCGCTACTGCAGGCGATTGACGAAATCCGCCAATCCGGTCTGGCGGGCAGTCGTCAGCCTTGCGGCATGCAGGATCGCGCGAACCGCTTCGGTTGCGGTCGCCAGGTCATCGTTCACCACCACGTGGTCGAATTCGACCCAATGGCAGATCTCGTCCGTCGCCACCTGCATCCGCCGTTCGATCTCTGCGCCGACATCACCGGCCCGCCGGACAAGGCGTGAGCGCAGAGCCGCTAAGTTCGGTGGCAGAACGAACACACTGACCACGTCGGCCGGCAGTTTTTCCCGCAGTTGCCGGTGGCCCTGCCAGTCGATGTCGAACACCACATCGCACCCTTCGGCCAGGGCTGTTTCCACCGGTTGCCGCGGCGTGCCGTAGGCGTGCGTGCCTTTCAGCACCCGCGCCCATTCCAAGAGCGCATTGTCGCACAGCGCCTGCTGGAACTGTTCCTCGGTCAGGAAGTGGTAATGCACCCCATCCGTCTCATACGGCCGGCGGGCACGGGTGGTGACGCTGATCGACGGTTGCAGCAGCGGTTCGGTAGCCAAAAGTGCCTCGGCAATGGCTGTCTTCCCGGCCCCGGACGGTGCCGACAGAACCAGGCAGACACCGCGGCGTGCAATCGGGCTCATTCGATATTCTGCACCTGCTCCCGCAACTGCTCGATCGCGGCCTTCAGCTTCAGGCCGGTTGCGGTCAGTTCGGTGGAAGCGGACTTGCTGCATAGCGTATTCGCTTCCCGGTTGAACTCCTGCATCAGGAAATCCAGCTTGCGGCCGACGTTCACCGCTTCCCGCATCAACGCATGCGCGGCTTCGACATGGCTGGAAAGGCGATCCAACTCCTCCCGCACATCGGATCGGCTGGCGAGCAGCGCCACCTCCTGCGCAACGCGCTCCTCCGACAGGTTGGGAGTCTCCCGCAGCAAGGTCTGCAGGTTTTCCAGCATGCGCGCCCGCTGCGCCGCGGGCTGGCCAATAGCCTGGCGCTGGGCGGTTTCGCGCAGGCCAGCAATTTCCTGCAGCAAGCCGCCCAACACGCCGGACAGACGTTCACCCTCCGCCTGGCGGGACGCGACAAGATCATGCAGGGCAACGCCGAGGCCGGCCAGCACGGCGGCGCCGGCAATGGTCCGTTCCTCCTGCTGATCCGCCTGCGCCTGACGTAGCACACCCGGCAAGGACAGCAGCGCGTCGGCGGACGGCGGTGGGCTGCCCGGAATGCGCCGGTGCAGGTCGGTGGCGATCGCCAGCACCTGTTCCAACGCGGCGGGATCAAGCTCCAGCCGGGTTTGCGATTCCCGTCGAATCGTCAAGTTGGCGGTGACGTTGCCACGTTTCAGCACCTTTCCCGCCATGTCGCGGAACGCGGCCTCCTGGCTATCCCAGCCGTTCGGCAGCCGGAAGCGCAGATCCAACGTGCGTCCGTTCACGCTGCGCAACTCCCAGGCCCAGGTGATGCCGTCGATGCTGCCCTCGCTGCGGGCAAATCCGGTCATGGAAGCAATAGCATTCATGCGCTCGGCTTCTATCAGCGAGACCCGGGATTGCGAAGCGATAGCTGCAGCCACCGCCATGACCGCACCGCAGGGCGGCCGTCAGGCCGCTAGGTCGGCCATTGCCGCCGGATGGGGTCTGATCCGTCCCAATCAACCGCGGCAGCCCGGACCGCGCCAAAGATGCGCATCCGTTCAGGCGTGGCGTGGGCCATTTCGATCACCGTGCCGGGATGCCCCTCCTGCCGGAAATACACGAAGCGGCCGCGCGGGCTGTCGCCTTCCTGCCCCACCGTGTAGCCGCTCGCCAAGGCACGCTGATAGATCGCGTCATAATCCTCCGGCCAGCTCGACCAGTGCTGCATCCCCTCCCGCCCGGCCGCCAGGAATTCCTTGTACATGCTTGGCGTATCGCACCGCTGCTGAATCAGCTCGAGCTGCACATCGCCCGAGTTGGCCAGCGCGATCGATACATGCAGGTTGTCATGGCGTTGGCCATTGTAGGTGAACGCCGTCACCGTGAGCTTGTCGGTGTAGAACCACGGGCCAACACCGCAGACTTCGGCCCAGTGCTTCATCGCGCTTTCGATGTCGCGGACGACGATGCCCACCTGGCGCATCGACCCAAAAAGCCGGCTCATGAACGCTTCTCCCGTTACATGGGCGGACGAACCGCCGCCTTCAGGCAGGTGATTAGCATGATTACGGCGACGGAGCCACGGGCGGGACTTCCCCGACTCGATCTATCCCTGCTAGGCGCAATTGGATGCCCAGTCTGGAGATGGAACGGGCCGCCGGGGGGCGGGTCGCTGGCGTGGATGAAGCTGGCCGAGGACCGTTGGCCGGCCCGGTTGTTGCTGCCGCCGTCGTGCTGGCCGCGGATACCCCGCCGGAACTGGCCGCCCTGCTGGACGATTCCAAGAAACTCAGCGCCGAACAGCGGCAGGCTGCATACCGCGCGCTGTGCGCATCTGCGGCCGAAATCGGCGTCGGCGCGGCGTCCGTGGGCGAAATCCTGCGCCTTAACATCCTGCATGCATCCATGCTGGCGATGCGCCGAGCGGTCGCGCGGCTGCGTATGCCGCCGAACCTGGCCCTGGTGGATGGGAACTACCCGCCGAAGCTGGATTGTGCGGTTCAGTGCGTGGTGGGCGGGGATGGATTGTGTCTGTCGATCGCCGCGGCTTCCATCGTCGCCAAGGTCGTGCGTGACCGGGCCATGAGCCGGCTTGCCGCCAGATGGCCCGGCTACGGCTGGGAACGGAACGCCGGCTATGCCACCGCGCCCCACCGCGCCGCACTCAACCGGCTCGGCCCCACCCGTCATCACAGGGAAGCGTTCGGCACGGTCGCACAACTTCGGCTGGCTCTGACAATTGCAGATTGACGCGGCTTCGGGCAGGCCGTCACGATAGGGTATTGATAACTTTGGAAACCGGGTTGGACCAGTACTACGATCTGCCGCTCGACCAGGTGTTGCGGGGCGACTGTGTGCAAATGATGCGCATGTTGCCCGCGGCTTCGGTCGACTGCGTGTTCGCCGATCCGCCGTACAACCTGCAGCTTCGCGGGGAGCTTCGCCGCCCCGACGACAGCCTGGTCGACGGCGTCGACGACGACTGGGATCGGTTCGACGACTTTGCCGCCTACGACGCCTTCACCCGCGACTGGCTGAGTGAGTGTCGGCGTGTGCTGCGAAAAGACGGCACCATCTGGGTTATCGGCGCCTATCATAACATTTTCCGCATTGGCACGATCCTGCAGGACCTTGGCTTCTGGATTCTGAATGACGTGATCTGGCGGAAATCCAACCCGATGCCGAATTTCCGTGGCCGGCGCTTCACCAACGCGCATGAAACCCTGATCTGGGCGGCGCGGGGCCGGGAATCCCGCTACCGGTTCAACTATCAGGCGATGAAGTCGCTGAACGACGATATCCAGATGCGCAGCGACTGGTTCATCCCGCTATGCACAGGCCCCGAGCGGCTGCGCAACGAACATGGCCTGAAGCTGCACCCGACCCAGAAGCCCGAGGCGCTGTTGCACCGTGTCATGCTGGCCAGCACCAACATGGACGACGTGGTGCTGGACCCGTTCGCCGGCACCGGCACCACACTCGCCGTCGCCAAGCGCCTGCGTCGGCGCTTCATTGGGATCGAGCGTCATCCGACCTACGCCGAGGCGGCGATCGGGCGTGTGCGCCGGACCCGTCCGGCCTCGATCGAAGGTGCGACATCGGTGCCGACCAAGCGGGAAGCGCCGCGGATTCCCTTTGGCAGCCTGGTGGAGCAGGGCCTGATCGCCCCCGGCACCCTGGTGTTTGACCGGCAGCGTCGGGTCAGCGCCACCGTCGGGCCAGACGGGACGCTGTCGGTCGGCGATTTCCGCGGCTCGATTCACAAGGCCGGTGCCATGGTGCAGAACGCCCCAAGCTGCAACGGCTGGACCTTCTGGCATTTTGAGCGGGACGGCGCGCTGATGCCGCTGGATGTGCTGCGGGATACGTTTTCGGCAACCGCGCGGGCCGAACCCGAATCCGCATGAGCGGTCTGGACGCGGTCAAGGCAGCGACCTGGGATCTGCACACAAAGGCCGAACGCTCGGGAATCATCGCCGAGATCCTGGCGGGGCGGGCCAGCCGCCCCGGCGTGGCGCTGCTGCTGCGTAACCTGCTGCCGGTTTATGAGGCACTGGACACATCCCCGGCCGGCCATCCGGTCCTGGCCCGGACAGCGTCCGTCCGGGCGGGATTGCATACGCTGTCGCCGGACCACGACCCGCCGCTGCTGCCGGCCGCGGCCGCGTATGCCGATCATGTCCGCACTGCCGACCGTGCGGGGCTGCTGGCTCATGCCTATGTGCGATACCTGGGTGACATCAACGGCGGCCTGTTGATGCAGCGCCGGCTGGTCGCTTGCCTTGGCGGTCTGGCCGACGCGCTGACCCTGCACCTGTATCCGGACATCCCGGACCTGCCCGCGTTCAGGCGCGCTTATCGTCAGACGCTTGACGATGCGGTGCGGGAACTTGATCTGGACTCAGTCATTGAGGGTGCGCGACGGGCGTTCGCCATCAACATCGAACTGGCGGAGGCCGTTCAGGCCGCCATTGCATAAACGTAGCATACGCACGGCCGCCGCGTTGGCCGGACCACTTCCGGGGCCAGCCAACGCGACGGGATAGGCTCAGCCGGCGTCAGCCTAGTCCGGGATCAGCCGGAACATCTTTCCATCGAACTGCACCAGCCGCATGCTCTTCATCGGCCGGAAATCGGACGGGCTCGTGCTGATCTCGATTCCCGGCAGCACCATCGGCAGTTTCGTCGTATTGGGCAGATGCGTTGCCGCCCGCATGATATTCTCCCGCGACAGATCGTTGCCCGCTTGCTTCAACACCACAACCAGAGCCTGAGCCATCGTGTAGCCGTAGGCCCAGACCGGGTTCGCCGGGTCGCTCTCTGGCGCGTATTTTGCCCGCCACGCCTGGAATTCCTTCATCCCGGCATCGTCCGCCCAGCCCGGATCGGTGGGGTCTTTCAGGTATTGCGCCGTGATTACGCCCACCGACTTGTCGAGCCCGGCAGATGTCAGGGCCGGTTTCACCAGCGCCCCGTTGGAATCGATGATGTGCACCGGATGCCAGTTCAGATCGGCGACCTTGCGGATCGACATCGCGGCGAATTTTGGCGTGCTGGCGTCGAACAACACGTCGGCGCCGGAAGCCTGCAGCTCGACGATTTGCGAGTCGATCGTCGGGTCGGTCACCTCATATGACAGCGACTTGACAACCATCTTGTTGTATTTGTCGCCTAGCGCATCCTTCAGGCCTTTCACATAGTCCCGGCCAAGGTCATCGTTCTGATACAGGACCGCGACTTTCGAATTCGGCTTCTTGTCCAGAATGTACTTCCCGTACATCTGACCCTCCAACCGATAGCTTGGCTGGAACGGAATACTCCAGGGATACTTCTTAGGGTTTTCGACAAAGATCGAAGCACCCGAGCCGAGCCAGATGTCGGGCACCTTTTTCTGGTTGGTATAGGTGCGGATGGCGACGTTGGGCGCGGTGCCGATCGTCTGGAACAGGATCGCCACATGTTCCTCCTCGATCAGCCGGCGCACCACCTCCATTGTTTTCGGCGGGCTGTAGCCATCGTCCAGCGCGATCAGGTTGATCTTTCGGCCATTGATGCCGCCCTGTTCGTTGATCATTTTGAAGTAGTCGGACTCGGCGGTCGAAATCTGGCCGTAGGCGCTGGCCGGCCCGCTGAACGGCGCACTCTGGCCAACCTTGATCTCGGTCGCGGTGACGCCGACCGTGGCCTTCTGCGCCAGCGCCGGCGACATGCTCAACGCCAGGGACAGTGCGGTCCCTGCAAGCAGTGACTTCAGCAAGACGTTATCCTCCCAATATTTTTGTTTTATCGTCAGAGATATTGGTCCGCGCCGCAAGTGAAGTTTCGCGGCGCGGACATGTTTGTTGCGTGGGTTATTTGATCCGGCCCATCTCCCGCAGCTTCTCGGTCACGTTGCCCATGAGC
>DAICYU010000132.1 GCA_027311485.1 Acetobacteraceae bacterium | reverse complement strand
GGTTTGGGTGGCGTGCGCAGCGCGGGATAGTTGCGCACACGCAGGCGGCTGATGTGATGGTTGATCTTGTCGTCAAAGAAGGCCTCTTCGAGGTCCAGCGCCAGCGCGAAAATGCGCATCAAGGTGGCCGCCAAATCGCCCATGGCTCGGTAGTAGTCGGTCCAGACCGGCTGCAGGTCCGCGGGGTGTTCAGGCCAAAGGTTGGGCGCGAAGTGGCGGCCGGCGTCTGGGGCGAAGGCGTAGTCGGGGGCGGGCAGGTCGACCGGGCCGATCATCATGCTTTCGTTCAGGTCGCCCTCGGTGGCGTTTGGGTCACGAGAGCGGCCGACCGATTCAGATCCGATGCCGATATAACCCCGGGCGACATCGGGCCTTGGCCGGGCGACGCGCATTTTCTCTACCAGCGGCAGGTCGAAGAAGGTGGCGGCGATGCGTCGCGTCGCCGCGATCAGCGAGGGATCGACGCCGTGACCGTCGATGACCAGGAAGCCGATATCCCGGCACGCCTGAGCGACAAGGCGCGCAACTGAGGTCTTATCGCTGCCGTCCCGGTAGGGGCTGATGTCAATGACCGGAACGGATTGCAGGGGATGGCGGGACGTCATGCGCCGGCTATCCCCGGACCTATGGCATTGATCTTCGTCATCGCAGCAACTCCGGGTGGAGCGGCGTCGATCAGCCGGATGTCTCCGGCTTTCATCGGCGCCACGTGACCCCAGACCGGCTCGATAACACGACATTCAGCATTGGGCATGTGGCGAGCGTCTTCCTATGAATCCACAGGTGGGGAGTAGCGGTCAGTGTCAACAGGCAGGACAATGGTGCGGGCGTGGATGCCGGGGACCGGAGCGCGGGTGTCGTACCCCTCAATGAAGGCGGGGTCGCGTGCCAGCGCTCGGCTTGTTCCGGTCATGACCGTTCTGCGTCGGCATGAGTGCCAGTGCACCAATTCGGGACAAGGACGGCATTTGATCGATCGGCGTTCAACCTGCCCAGCTTTTTGTGCGACAATTGGGCAGTCGGCAGAAATCCGCCCTTCTGCAGCATGACGTTAGGCACTTCCAAAATCGCGGCCTGGCTCATTGTCGTGGTCGCTTTCGTGATGGCAGCCGGTGCAGCGTATGCAAACACAATGCCAGTCATCAGCGGCGTCACGGCGATCCGTCGCAGCCGATTTGCGCTTTGCATGCTCACCGGGAGCGGGGAGACATCGCGTTCACGCGTCTGGCGATCGATGCAACCGGGCTAGCTGACCCAACGCCGATCCTGCCAGTCATCATGCATGAGCCGCAGATCCGGCATCACTTTCAGTTGGCGGGCGTTCTGGCCACAGTGAGGGCATCGTCACAACCGGCATGACGCGCGTATTAACAGCTTTGCCAGTATCTTTGACAATGGCATCGACTGGACCGTCGTCGCCTCGTGATTCCCCCTTGCTGCGCAGCCATGGCAACGATTTGCTGCGGATCACCGGCGCGGCGGGAGCGGTTGTGCTGAACGCGGTACAGCATTCTGTGCATCCGCCGCTTCACCTTGTGGCGTGGCCGGCGTGGCCGGCGTGGCCCTGGCCGACGCCGCCGGGGTTTTGTGTTCCGGTGCCTGCTGTTCCGGATCTTCAGGCCCTGTTCAGCACGGCGAATAGCCTACCAGCAACTGGCGGCGCCAGTCGGTGTTCGGCCGCCCGTACCGCTTGGCACGTAGTTTGCTGTATTTGCAGCCTCACCGACGAAGAGGGCAACATGGATATCGGAGTCTTCATTCCAATCAACAACAATGGTTGGATCATCTCAGCCACGTCGCCGCAGTACATGCCCAGCTTCGAGCTGAACAAGAAGATTGTGCTCAAGGCTGAAGCGTACGGGCTGGACTTCGCACTTTCGATGATCAAGTTGCACGGGTTCGGTGGAAAGACCGAATTCTGGGACCACGGGCTGGAGAGCTTCACACTGATGGCCGGGCTCGCGTCGGTCACCAAACGGATCAGGCTCTATGCGTCGACAGCCGTATTGACGATCCCACCGGCGATCGTCGCACGCATGGCATCGACCATTTCGGATATATCGGGCGGCCGCTTTGGGGTGAACATCGTCTCCGGCTGGCACAAGATTGAATATAGCCAGATGGGATTGTGGCCGGGCGACGAGCATTTCGCCAGTCGGTATGATTACAGCACGGAATACGTCACTGTCATGAAGGAGCTCTGGGAAACCGGGCACAGCAACTTCAAGGGCAAGTATTTTCAGATGGAGGACTGCAAGCTAAGCCCGCGTCCCGCCACGCCGATGAAGCTGGTGGCGGCGGGTCAGAGCGACCGGGGCATGGAATTCGCCGCGCAATACTGCGACTATAATTTCTGCTTCGGTGAGGGTTTGAACACACCGACCAAAGGGGCCGCCGTTCCCGCCCGTATGCTGGCACACGCCGAGAAAGCCGGCCGGGATGCCGGCAGTTACGTGCTGTATATGGTTATCGCCGACGAAACAGACGCGGCGGCGATGGCGAAGTGGGATAAGTACAACGCCGGCGCGGATCAGGACGCGCTGGCACATCTTCTGGGCAAGGCGGCGGAGGACACCGCGCCGTCCGCAACCTCAATGGCCACAACAATCCAGCGGTCCACGTCGCCGATTAATTTCAGCATGGGCACGCTGGTGGGGTCGTATGCCCGCGTAGCGGAGATGTTGGATGAGGTGGCGACCACGCCGGGGGTCAAGGGGATCATGCTGACCTTCGACGATTTCATTGTCGGAATGGATGATTTTGGCACGCGCATCCAGCCGCTGATGCGGTGCCGGGAGGATCGGAGACTGGCTGCAGAATGAGGTACTGATCGGGCGGCAAAAGCTCGCTCAAGGCTTCTCCGCGCCGGGCGTGACGATACCGTGCTCGCCCGGCACGACTGGCCTGCGGATGTAGAGCGGAATGACTTCAGGTGTGAACGGCCATCCCGCCTTCGGTCATCACGCTTTAGTCTGCCTGGTTGTGTGATCTCTCGCTTATCGAGTTGCTTCGGAAAGAAGCCCGGTCGCCTTGGCGTTTAATCGGCATGGTATTATCGGAGCCGACCGTGTTTCCGTGCGGCGTCGCTGCCCAACCCGCTACTGGCCCAACCCGCTACTGGCTCAACCCACTACTGGCCCAACCCACCATTGCCCAACTCAGGGAGTTGTCGATGACTGCACGCCCAAGCCTTTATGTAGCGCTGGCCGAAAAGCGCTACCTGATCGAGCGACCCTGGGGCGATATCCCAAACGGCGGCGGCAAGGTCACCGACGTCGTGTGCGATGCAGCCGGCCATGTCTTCGTTCTGCTGCGCGCCGACTGCTATGTCGACAAGAGGCTGCCCACCGTGATCGAACTCGCACCTGACGGCCGTCGCCTTGCCGCCTGGGGCGAGGACATCGCGGACGGGCATATGCTGTCGATCGGCCCAGATGACCGTATCTACGTCGTCGACCGCGATGCGCATGAGGTCGTGGTGTTCGACAGGTCAGGCCGGCGCATCGGCGGCCTGGGGCAGCGTAACCAGCCGAACGCGCCGTTCAACCACCCGTGCGATGTCGCCATTGCCCCCACCGGCGATATCTATGTGTCCGACGGGTATGGCGCCAGCCGCGTGCACCGCTTCGACGCCAACGGCAATCTGATCCAGACATGGGGCACGCCGGGGAACGAGCACGGGCAGTTTTCCACTCCGCATGGCATCTGGGCGCTGGCAGACGGTCGCGTCGCGGTGACGGATCGGGAGAACAATCGGCTGCAGGTGTTCTCCGCCACCGGCGCCCTGCTGTCCGTGTGGCCGGATTTCTATCAACCCATGGACATCTTCCAGGATGCCAGCCAGCGTCTTTACGTGACCGACAAGGTGCCGCGGCTGAGCATGCTGGCCCCCCGACGGAACGTTGCTGGCGCGCTGTCGCCCGGTGCTGAACGGCGCGCACGGCATGTGGGGCGATGCCGCGGGCAATCTTTATATGGCGGAGATGGACCCCAGCCGGCTGACGAAACTCACACCGGTTTCCTGACACGCAGCATTGGCGCCGGACCTAATCTGGCACAATAATTGCTGCGAAACCCTCGACGTGCCTGGAAAAAACCGAGGGGGACCTGCCGTGAAGCCCATCGCTGTGCCGACAGTTGTGCGAACAAACCCCGCTATCAGACGCCGAAGACATGTCCACTGCCGAGGTCAGGGTCCTTTCCGAAGTCTGTGCCGCATGATTGTGTTCAGAGCGGGTGCCTCAACGTGTGGAGCGGCGTGCAACGAAGTTACCGCCAGCCGAAACAACGAGGCGAGCACGGCGAGCGGGTTTGCCACATCATGGGGCCTGACAAGCTCGAACCGGCTACCCTGAACCCGGCCGCCCGTCCGGCCGCACGAGGGCACGTTGGTGTACCCCGCCGCGGTGTACCCCGCCGCGCCAGTCGTGGCGCGACCGAAGGCGACTTCAGTCTCCCGGCTTCGGGTTCGCCATCACCATGCGTGCGCCGGGCAGGCGTGCGGCCAATCGCGGATACAGTGGACGCAGCTTGATCAGGAAGTCCCATGCCATCAGCACTGCCGCCGCGGCGAACAGGACATCACCAGGAAGCCGCATCCATTGCCAGACTAGCGTGGTGTCATAGAAAGCCATGCTGCGGGCATAGGCGAACCCGTGCTCGAACACCGCATCGAGTTGCGCCCAGCCGATCGGGAAAAAGTTCAACAGGATCCACAGCAAAAGGCCGCCGTTATAGAGCCAGAACGCCCACAACCCTGGCCGTTCGCTGAACAGAACTCGGTCGCCCGCCACATAACGCAGGCAGAAGTAAATCAAGCCGATCGCGAGCAGCCCGAACGCTCCGAACAATGCAGTGTGGGCATGGTTCAGCGTCAGGAACGTCCCGTGTTCATAGTAGTTGATCAGCGGCGCGTTCAGCGTGCCGCCGCCAAATACACCGGCGCCGACGAAGTTCCAGAATGCCGCGCCAATGAGGTAGGTGTAAGCGACCGTATAATTGAACGCCCGCTGCGCGCGGATCAGCCGGTACTGCTGGATCGCCTCGATGACGAGCAGAACCAGTGGCAGCACCTCGATGAACGAGAACATGCTGCCTAGCGGCACCCACATGCTGGGGCCGCCGGCCCAGTAAAGGTGATGCCCGGTACCAAGCACGCCGCCGAGGAAGATCAGAATCAGCTCGAAGTAGACCGCCCGCTCCGCCAGTTTACGCGACACCAGCCCGAGCGCCATCAGCAGGTATGCGCTCATGCTTGCGGCGAAGAATTCGAACGATTGCTCGACCCACAGATGCACCACCCACCAGCGCCAGAAGTCGGCGATGGTGAACGACTTCTCAATGCCAGTCAGCGGAATCATGCCGAAGACGTAGAGGATTGCGATGTTGATCGTGGCGGCCCAGATCAGGTTCTCGATCCGGATTCGCCCCGACCAGAACTGACGCGTCGCCTGCCACACCGCCGCGCCCGTCGGCCATAGTGCGCGAAACACCAGCCCGCTCCAGATCAGCAGGCCGAGGAAGAAGCCGATCTGCCAGAACCGCCCAAGCTGGATATAGGACAATCCCTGGTTGCCGAACCAGAACCAGCCGTGATTGATATAGCCCATGATGCCCAGCCAGTTGCCGATCAGCGCACCGGCGACGATGGCCAGCGTCACCCAGAACAACACGTCGACCAGCAATCCCTGGCCGCGTGCCTCCCGGCCGCCAGCAATCGCCGGCGCGAGGAAAAGGCCGGCTCCGATCCAACCCACGCCGATCCAAATGATCGGAGCCTGGATGTGGACGTCGCGAAGGAAGTTGAACGGGAGGAACTCGTGCAGATTCAGCCCATAGAAGCTCCGCCGGTCGTAGTACGCGTGCGCCATGATCGTGCCGGCGACGATCAGAAGCAGCAGCACAGCCGCGACCACAAGGAAGTATTTGCCGACCTTGCGCTGGCTCTCGGTCAATGGCCTGAAATGCGCGAGCACCGGGTCCATCGGTGCGTCGTCCGGGTGGTTGAGCCAGAACTCATAAATAAACAGAACCAGGCCAAAGCATAGGAAGGTGAAGCAGAAGCTGGCCCAGGTCCAAATGAAGGTATTACTGGTGGGCGTGTTGCCGACTTCTGGCTCATAAGGCCAGTTCTCGGTCCAGGACCAGCTTAAATTGGGCCGCCGAGCTACGGTGGTGAGGGCGGAGTAAATCAGGAAGTCCGCGGTATGCAGCGCCTCGTCCTGGTCGAGGCTATAGGCGGGCGTCCATCCGGTAACCAGGTCAACCTTGCCAAGGTTGGCAGCCATTTCCCCTCGCAAGTGGCTGATTGCACTGGCCAGGGCGTCAGGGACAACGACCTCCTGCCGCGTAAGGTCAACCCGCTGAAGCTGCTCGCGCATGGTGTTGCGAACCGCGGCCTGCTGCTCTGACGACAGCCCGTCAAACGCCTTGCCGAAGCGGCTCTGGGCAAGGCCGTCCTCCGTGAGTGTGGCCAGACGCATCAGTCCGAAGGCGGTATAGTCCTGGCCGAAATAGGAGCCCATCCCGTAAAGGCTGCCGTAGTCCATCAGGTCGGCCTTTTGGAAGCCGCCCTTTCCCGCGACGATGTCATCGCCGGTCATCAGCGTCGTGCCGCCGGCGGTCACGAAGCGCTCTGGTTGCGGGGGTGCCCGTTCGTACGTGAGCACAGTCGCCCAAGTGAACAAAGCGAAGCTGCCAACCGCCACGAGGAGCAATATCCATTTCAGGACGTTGCTGACAGGGTCTTCCGCATAATGCGTCGTAGTCGTAACGTTGGTTGCCATGATCGGCTCCGTTCGACGGTCGCCCCACTGTGGTCACAGGACGACGTATCTCATGCCTCACGATCCAGAGTACAATCGGCATTAGTTTCCATTGTTTTCATTCGGCCACATTGCACCCGCAGACCCGGCCCGCCCAAGCTGACCGCGCCCGGGTGATCGGCAGTTGTCGGGCGGCCGCATGCGGCGACTCAAACCAGGCTGCTTCGGCATCCCTGATGCGGTCGCAACAACACGATCTCTGGGTTGACGCCAGTAAGTCCCGCTACTACGCAGAACAGGCAAGAACGGAGCACGGCGCGTTCAACGGCGCCCAGGTACGTCATGGCAGGCATCCCGCGCTATAGCGCACATGCCGGACTGCCGCTTCTGTCGGCTGGCTTCCGGCCCTTTTTTCTGCTGTCCGCGGTATGGGCCTGCATCGGCATCCCTTTGTGGCTCGCGCAGTATGGCGGCGCGGTCCAGTTGCCGTCCGTGTTGCCGCAATCGGTCTGGCATGCTCACGAGATGACCTTCGGCTTTGCGGCGGCTACCGTTGCCGGGTTCATGCTGACGGCGATCCCCAACTGGACCGGCCGCATGCCGCTGCAGGGCGGCGGACTCGGACTTCTCGTGCTGGCGTGGTTCGCCGGCCGAATGGGCGTGCTTTTCTCGGCAGACATCGGCGCATCCGCTGCGGCGGTGTTGGACCTGCTGTTTCCCGTGGCTTTCCTCGGCGTGGTTGCCCGTGAGATCATTGCCGGCCGCAACTGGCGCAACCTGCCGATGCTGGCTGCACTCGGCTTTCTTTTGCTTGGCAATGTGTTGGTTCACCTCGAAGCACTCGGCCTTGCCGCGACCGCGCTCCTCGGCAATCAACTTGGTATCGCCACGCTGCTGCTGCTGATCAGCTTGGTCGGCGGTCGCATCATTCCCAGTTTCACCCGCAACTGGCTGGTGAAACACCGGCCTGACGTGCGGGCGCCGGCTGCATTTACCTGGTTCGACCGGACCGTTCTGGCACTGACCACCGTCGCACTGGTTGCCTGGCTGGTCATACCGGACGCCGTCGTGACGTCCGGGCTTTGCCTGGCAACCGGACTTGCACAATGGGCGCGCCTGGCCCGCTGGCGTGGTCTGGCGACCCTGCGTGAGCCGCTGCTCTGGGTGCTGCATCTGGGCTATGGCTGGCTCGGGCTGGGGTTCTGTCTGCTCGGCCTCAACGAAGTGCTGCAATGGTTGCCGCCATTCGTTGGTTTGCATGCGCTCACCGTCGGCGCCATCGGCACCATGACGCTGGCGGTGATGACGCGGGCGACCCTGGGCCATACAGGGCGGCCAGTGGTCGCCGGGGCGGGAACGACAACGATCTACGGCTTGGTGACCGCCGCCGCCTTGTGCCGATTGCTCGCGCCATTCGCCGGCGCGCAATACATGCCCGCGCTCTCCGTGGCAGGCTTTGCCTGGAGCGCCGCCTTCGGTCTGTTTGCCATGCTCTACCTGCGGCCGCTCATGTCACCGCGCACCCCGCGTGGAGTGGAAGCTCGGCCGATCTAGGATTTGTTCGTCTCCGCCTGGAGCGTGTCCAGCATGAGCGCGGCATGCGCATAGGCAGCACCCGCGCGCATCTCGGCTGCTACCCAGATCGCCTCCATCACTTCCTGCGGCGTCGCGCCGGCTCGTCTGGCCGCGTTGGTATGGCCCTTGATGCAGTACCGACACTGGGTAACGTGCGCCACCGCCACCGCCACCGCCACCGCCACCGCCACCGCCACCGCGATGATCTGCTTCATCCTGGCGGACAGCGCGCCGTCGGCAAACACGGCCTTGCGCCGGAGCAGAACAGTAATTGATCGTTGCAGACAGCGCGGCCCGGATTTCGGTGGCGTCGGCGGGCCAGGCTTGGATGTCGCTTGATAGTCACCATCGGACGGCCGTAGGCGCTGCCGATAAAC
>DAICYU010000131.1 GCA_027311485.1 Acetobacteraceae bacterium | reverse complement strand
CGCTGCGCGTTGCCCAGGACGTCGGCATGCAGGCGATTGCCGACAATGCGATCGCATTCCACATGGTGGACAGCATGCCCCGGGTGCTGCCCGCGGCCCTCGGCGCGGTGGAAACCACTGTACTGCGGGAAGCCGGCGCCTACGCGTCGTTTGCCGAAAGCGGCCGGTTGGTGACGCCGACGCTGATCGACAGCGTCCAGGACGCCGACGGGCACGTGGTCATGCGAAGCCAGGGGATTGAATGCCAGGACTGCTCCAACGCCGCGATGCCGCCCGACCTGACGGATGATCGTAAGCAGGTGGCTGACCCGGACAGCGTATGCCAATTGGTCACGATGATGCAGGGGGTGGTCCAGCGCGGCACCGGGCAGCCGGCGGCCAAGGGGCTGAACCGGCCGATCGCCGGCAAGACCGGCACCACGCAGGACTTCGCGGATGCCTGGTTCAGCGGGTTCACCCCCGATCTGGTGACGGTGGTGTGGGTTGGCTATGACAGCCCACAGTCGTTGGGCAATAACGAAACCGGCGGCCACGTCGCCGCGCCGATCTGGCACGACTTCATGGAGAAGGCCCTGGCTGGCCGCCCTGTGCTGTCCTTCCCGGTGCCGCCCGGCGTAACCATGGCGCAATGGCAGAGCACCCGAGGGACGGTGACCGACGCCTTCAAGGACGGGCAGGTGCCTGGCGCGTCGGGCCCGATGGGGGCGGACATGGCCAGCGCGCCCGTCGAGAGTGGTTCGGCGTCCGCATCGGC
Organism: Acetobacteraceae bacterium; assembly: GCA_027311485.1. GTDB lineage: Bacteria > Pseudomonadota > Alphaproteobacteria > Acetobacterales > Acetobacteraceae > Rhodopila. The sequence continues at coordinate 7,965 of DAICYU010000131.1, read as the reverse complement.
GCCGCCGACGACGAACAGCGGGATTGATACCAGCCTGGGCGGGTTGTATTGACCCGCCCTTATTTCCGAACCGTGTGTGAGACATGTCCGCCGAATCCGAAGCCCTGAACGAACAGATCAAGCAGTCGGTCGCGCTGCTGAGGAGGCATCTTTGACTGGGATGTCGCCGAATCCCGCCTCGCTGAACTGAACAACCGCGCCGAGGACCCGGCGCTGTGGAACGATGCCGCCGCGGCGCAAAAGCTGATGCGTGAGCGCAACCAGATTGCCTCGGCCATCGAAGGCGTGCGGACCCTGGAATCCGAGGTGTCCGATGCGCTGGAACTGATCGAGATGGCGGAGGCCGAGGGCGATACCGGCATGGTCGCCGATGCCATGGCATCGCTGCGCGCGCTGGCCGAGGAAGCCAAGCGGCGGGAAATCGAAAGCCTGCTGTCCGGTGAGGCCGACGCGAACGACTGCTATGTGGAACTGAACTCCGGCGCCGGCGGCACCGAGGCGCAGGACTGGGCCGAGATGCTGATGCGCATGTATATGCGCTGGGCCGAGCAGCATGGTTATAAGGTGCAGTTGCTGGAAGAGTCGGAGGGGGAGCAGGCCGGCATCAAGTCGGCGACCCTGCAGGTGAGCGGGCCGAACGCCTATGGCTGGCTGAAGACCGAGGCGGGCGTGCACCGGCTGGTGCGGATATCGCCCTTCGATGCCAACGCTCGGCGGCAGACCAGCTTTGCCTCGGTGTGGGTGTATCCGGTGGTCGATGACAACATCGAAATCGAAATCAACGAAAGCGACCTGAAGGTCGATACCTACCGGGCGTCGGGCGCCGGCGGGCAGCACGTGAACAAGACGGAAAGCGCCATCCGGATCACCCATCTTCCGACCGGGATCGTCGTTGCGTGCCAGACGGACCGCAGCCAGCATCGTAACCGCGCGACCGCGATGGCAATGTTGAAGGCGCGCATGTATGAGGCCGAGTTGCAGAAGCGCGAGGCGATTTCGGCGGCGGAGGAAAGCGCCAAGACCGATATCGGCTGGGGGCACCAGATCCGGAACTATGTGCTGGCGCCGTACCAGCTGGTGAAGGATCTGCGGACGGGGGTGGAGAAGGGGAACCCGGACGCGGTGCTGGACGGCGACCTGGACGCGTTCATGGCGGCGGCGCTGGCGGCTCGGGCCGGGGCGACGCGGTCGGAGGCGAGTGCGCAGGCGCGGTAGGGGCTTCCCCGGCGCGTTATGCAGCGTGGCGTTCGGCGGTCTCCGGCTGCTGAGTGTGTCCATCTAGGGGGTGGCGAGCGGCACGTTGCTGACCGGGGCCGTGCCGCCTGTATGTCGGCGCCCGTGTTGACACACGGACGCTGTCGCCGGACGATCAATGGTGACGGAAAAAGCCGCGTGCGCCGGTCCGGCCTGGGCAGCAGGCGGTACCGGAAGGATCGCCCACCAAGGCCGCCGGCGTGTTGCGGGGGGATTTTGCCTGTGCCTTGCGATGCAGGCTGCGTCCGTAACCGTGACGGCGCCGGAGGGCCTGGATGAGACGACGCGATATCCTGAAAACCGTATCGGCCGGTGCAGCCGTTCTCGCCGCGCCGCGTATCGGCCGCGGCGCCGCGGCGGCGGCTCTGCGCTTTGTGCCGCAGGCTGATCTGGCCGTTCTGGACCCGGTTTTCACCACGGCCTACGTCACGCGCAATCACGCCTTCATGGTGTACGATACGCTTTACGGCATCGACGACGCGTTCAATCCGCAGCCGCAGATGCTGGCGGGCCACACGGTCGAGAATGACGGCAAGCTGTGGACGTTGACACTCCGGGACGGGTTGAAGTTCCACGACGGCGAACCGGTCCTGGCGAAGGACGCGCTGGCCAGCATACGGCGATGGGCGCAGCGGGATGCGTTCGGGGCCTCCTTGCTGGCGGCGGTGGATGACATGGCGGCGCCGTTGGACCGCGCGGTGCGGATCAGGTTGAAAAAGCCGTTCCCGATGCTGCCGCTGGCCATGGGCCATGGCAGCAACACCATGCTGCCGGTGATGCCCGAGCGTTTCGCGAATACCCCACCATCCCAGGCGGTGACCGAGATGGTGGGCAGCGGGCCATACCGCTTCATCGCCGAGGAACGCGTGGCCGGCTCACTCGCGGTCTATCACCGGTTCGACGGGTACGTGCCACAGCCGGACGGCCGGCCCAGTTTCACCGCGGGTCCGAAGATCGCGCATATCGAGCGGGTGGAGTGGCACACCATCCCCGACGCGGCGACGGCGGCGGCGGCCCTGCAAGCGGCCGAGATCGACTGGTGGGAGCAGCCGACCGCGGACCTGCTGCCGCTGTTGCGGCAGGATAAGGCGGTGGTGGTCGACATCCTCGACCGGGCGGGAAACATTGGCTTCCTGCGCCTGAACAGCCTGCTGCCGCCGTTCGACAACCCCGCCGTCAAGCGGGCGTTGCTGGGCGCGGTGAACCAGGCGGATTTCATGCAGGCGGTGGCCGGCGACGACCCGGCGATGTGGCGCGACAAGGTCGGTGTGTTCACGCCCGGCACGCCGCTGGCCACAGATGCCGGGATCGAGGTGTTCACGCGCAAGCGGGATGATGCCCAGGTCCGGCGTGATCTGGCCGCCGCCGGATACAAGGGCGAGCCGGTGACGTTCATCGCCGCCACGGACTTCCCGGCGATCAATGCGCTGTGCGAGGTCAGTGCGGACATGTTCCGCAAGATTGGCATCAATCTGGTGTATCAGGCGCTCGACTGGGGAAGTGTCACGCAGCGGCGCAATATCCAGGGGCCGCCATCGCAGGGTGGCTGGAACGCGCACTGCACGTACACCGCCGGCTACGACCTGATGAATCCGTCATTGAATGCCATCGGCCGAGCCGGGTTTGTTGGCTGGCCGACCGATGCAAAGCTGGCGGCGCTGCGAAACGCCTGGTTTGAGGCGCCGGACCTGCCCACGCAGCAGGCGCTTTGCCGGGACATTCAACTGCAGTTCTGGCAGGACCCGCCGTACGTGCCGCTGGGCCAGTTCTTCCAGGCAACCGGCTATCGAAACACGCTGAGTGGTATACTGCGCGGATCATTCGCGCTGTTCTGGAACATCCGGAAGGCCTGAGTCGGTCGGGTAGGCGGTGGCTTGCGTCCGGCCGGGCAGCCGGACGCTGCCGTCAGCGCCGCGGGCCGAGGCGAGGCTCCGATCGTTGCGGGCGGACGATCTGCGGCTCCTGCCGGCGATAGGGGCGCGTGGTGGGCGGTGGCGCGGGCCGTTCCACCGGTGCGCCATCATCATAAAGCTCATCCAATGTGGGCGGGATTGGCGGACGATCGCTCACCGCCGGTTCCCGACGTGACGGCTGCGCCGGCAAGGGGGCGTAGACGTCCTCAAAATCCAGTTCCTGCCGGCCGGCGGGCAGGCGGGCGGACAAGTAGCGGATTTCCTGGTGGATTTCATCGAGCCTGGCCTCGATGAATTCAAGGCGGGCCTTGGTGCCGAGGACGCTGAAGGGCATGAACAGGAAGGCCAGCGCGTATAGCAGCGCTGGCACAATCAGCACGAACGGCACCCACCAGGGCACCCAATCGGGCAGGGCGAATGGCATCGACATGAAGGCGTCCTAGCACTGATACTTTCGCTCGTGGGTGGATTTATCGGTACCACCGTGCGAGTCTTTTTGCATGTTGCTGCTTCTCCCCGGTCCCGTCACGACCCGCCCAGACGTCCGCGCCGCCCTGAGCCAGGATATTGCCCCGTGGGACAACGATTTCCGGGCATTTGTTGCTGGTTTGCGCGGGCGAATCCTGCGGCTGGCGGGTGGCGCCGGCGATGAGCATACCGCGCTGCCGCTACAGGGATGTGGCCATTTCATTACTGAGGCGGCGGTGCGCAGCTTCCTGCCGCCGGGCGGCCGTATCCTGATCCCGGCGACCGGCGCCTATGCCGACCGGATGACCCGCCTGACGCGGGAGGCGGGACGGGTCCCGGTGCCGCTGCCGATGGGGCTGACCGACTCGGCTGATCCGGCGGCGGTTGCCCAGGCATTGGCCGCCGACCCTTCGATCAGCCATGTGGGCATCGTCTATTCCGAAACCGGCAGCGGCGTGATCCACGATGTCCAGGCGATCGGGGCCGCGGTCCGGCGAGCCGGTCGGCGGATGATCGTTGACGCGGTGTCGGCTTTCGGCGCGCTGCCGTTCGATATCGCCACCCAGCCGGAAGTGGATGCGGTGGTGTTCACCGCCAACAAGTGCCTGGAAGCTCTGCCCGGTGTGGGGTTCGCGGTGGCGCGGATCGACCGGCTGCTGGCCTGCGCCGGACAGGCCGGCAGCTGGTCTTTCGACCTTTGCGACATCCATCAGCAGGCGGTGAAGGCGCCCGGCAGCTTCCGCTTCACGCCACCCGCGCAGGTGCTGGCGGCGCTGGCGGTGGCGCTGGATCACCACGATGCCGAAGGGCGGGCGGCGCGTCTGGCGCGCTACACCGCGAACATGCGCACCCTGTATGACGGACTGTGCGGCCTGGGGCTGACGCCCTGGCTGCCCGCCGCCCGGCAGGGGCCGGTGATCGTCAATGTCCATGCGCCGGCCGATCCCAGGTGGGATCTGCAGGCCTTTGTCGATGCGTTAAAGGCGCGCGGCATCCTTATCAGCAACTTCTATAATACGCCGTCCCCCACGTTCCGCGTCGGCTGCATCGGCGCCATCACACCCGAGGATATGGCGGGCGTGGTGCGCGCAATGGATCAGGCGTTGGTGGAGATCGGCATCACCAGGCGGGGAGCACTTCCAGAATGAATCCGGACCTTGAAATCGCCCGGGCGGCGAAACTGCGCCCGATCCACGAGATTGCCGGCAGGCTTGGCATCCCGGATGCCGCGATCGAGCCCTACGGCCGGCACAAAGCCAAGGTTGCGCTGGATTACGTCGAGTCGCTGGAGTCGCGGCCGGATGGTGCGCTGGTGCTGGTGACCGGCATCAATCCCACCCCTGCCGGGGAAGGCAAGACGACGACGACCGTGGGCCTGGGCGACGCGCTCAACAGGATCGGCAAGAAAGCCGCGATATGCCTGCGGGAGCCAAGCCTGGGGCCGAGCTTCGGGATGAAGGGCGGGGCGGCGGGTGGCGGCTATGCGCAGGTGGTCCCGATGGACCAGATCAACCTGCACTTCACCGGGGATTTCCACGCCATCACCGCGGCGAACAATCTGCTGGCGGCGATGATCGACAACTCGATCTACTGGGGCAACCCGCTGGGTATCGACGCTCGGCGGATTTCCTGGCGGCGCTGCATGGACATGAATGACCGGGCGCTGCGCGGCGTCGTCAGCAGCCTCGGCGGGGTGGCGAATGGCTTCCCGCGGGAAGATGGGTTCGACATCACGGTGGCGTCTGAGGTGATGGCGGTGTTCTGCCTGTCCCGCAACCTGGCGGACCTGCAGCAGCGGCTGGGGCGGATGATCGTGGCGCAGACGCGGGATGGCGCGAACGTCACGGCGGCTGACCTGAAGGCTGACGGGGCGATGTCGGTGCTGCTGAAGGATGCCATCGCGCCGAACCTGGTGCAGACGCTGGAAGGATCGCCGGCGCTGGTGCATGGCGGCCCATTCGCCAATATCGCGCATGGCTGCAACAGCGTGATGGCGACCCGGCTGGGGCTGAAGCTGGCGGATGTGGTGGTCACCGAGGCTGGGTTCGGCGCCGACCTGGGCGGCGAGAAGTTCCTGGACATTAAGTGCCGCTCAGCCGGGCTGCAACCATCCTGCGCCGTGGTGGTGGCGACGGTGCGGGCGCTGAAAATGCACGGCGGCGTGGCCCGCAACGCGCTGGGCACCGAAAATGTCGAGGCGGTGCGCCGCGGCACTGCCAACCTCGCCCGCCACGTGGAAAACCTCGGCAAGTTCGGCCTGCCGGTGGTGGTGGCGGTCAACCACTTCACGTCCGACACCGAAGCCGAGTTCGCGGCGATCCACGATGCGATGCGCGCGTTGGGAACCGAGGCGATTTCCTGCACCCATTGGGCGCATGGCGGTGCCGGGGCCGAGGCGTTGGCGCATGCGGTGCTGCGGCGGATCGAGGCGAAGTCGGCCGCCTACAAGCCGCTGTATCCGCTGGAGCTGAAGCTGGCGGACAAGATCCGGGCGATTGCGCGGGAGGTGTATCGCGCCGCCGACATCGCGGTGCCGGACCCGGTGGCGAAACGGCTGGAAGCGTTCGAGGAAGCCGGTTTCGGCAACGTACCGGTGTGCATCGCCAAGACACAGTACAGCTTTACCGCGGATCCCGCCATAATGGGGGCACCGACCGGACATGTGCTGCCGGTGCGGGAGGTTCGGCTTTCGGCCGGGGCCGGGTTCGTGGTGGCTATCTGCGGGGACATCATGACGATGCCCGGCCTGCCCCGGGTGCCGGCGGCCGAATCGATCCACCTGCGTGAGGACGGCCAGATCGAAGGGCTGTTCTGACGGACGCGGTTTCGTTCCAGTGTCGCGAAGCAGAAGTTCGTCATACTGAATTTGGCCCTGGTTCGCGACACTAGTCCTTTGCTTTCAGTGGCCTGCCAGTCCCCTTCGTCCGTCGCTCAGTGCGACGAACTTCGGGGGCAGGGCACTAGACCTGACGGATCGGTGGCACGGGTGGCCCGCGACGCATTGTCTTGATTTCGCGCCCGGCCGCCCGGCCACCCCGCGCACTTGCCAGTCGGCGCAGGCGACGCCTGGCATAAGGCGGCGCGCAAGGCCTGCCCGTGCCGGCCGGAAATGCGCTTTTTCAGGCGTCTGTGAACCTTTGCTTAACAATTCCCTGGTTTCCTCCGCCCTCTGCAACAGGAGGTGGCCAATGTCAGCCAGTCGTCTGATCAACCGAAACGTCGTCGCGGAGCGTGGCCGAACCAGCATGCGGCTGGAACCCGAGCTGTGGGAGGCGCTGACCGAAATCTGTGACCGGGAGCTTCAGGACATGAGCACGCTGGTGCGCCAGGTCGAAGCGGCCGGGCATGCCGGCGGCCGTACCAGCGCGGTGCGGGTCTTCATCCTGAACTATTTCCGCGCCGCCGCGACCGAGATCGGCCATGCCGCCATAGGGCACGGCCCAATTCTACGCGGCAGGATGTCGGACATCACCCGCAACGCGGCCTGATCGTGGCGCGGTCGTTTGTGACCGGCGAACGCCTTGGGTGAGACACGCCAACACAGTGAACCATACTGGCAATAGGTCAGATGCGGCCGGACAGGCCGCTGCAACCAAACCGCAGGTGCCACCAGGATGATGGGCTTGCGGCGACTACCGTCCGGGTGCCGGATCGTCCTTTGGCAGTGCGTTCAGCGCCTGCTGCACCATTTTCGCATCCTGTGACCCGGCTGGGATGTGCGCCAGCAGCACGGTCCAGTATTCGCGCGCCTGACGCGGCTGCGCCGTCTGCGCCGCATTCAGGCCAAGATACCACAGCACCACCGGCTCATTCGGATCGACCGCTTGTATCCGCTGCAACAAGGCCAGCGCGCGCGGTGTCAGCCGGGCGGTCGGGTCATGGTTGCTGAGAAGAACCTGTGCCTCCTGCAACAGGATCGCGCTGTCGCCGGGCTTCAGCGCCGCCGCGCGGTCAAAGGCGTCCGCCGCCTTGTCCGGCTGTTGCAGCACCGCATAGGCGCGGCCCAGGCGCAGCCAGCCTTCCAGGTTGGACGGGTTGGCCTGTTGCTCCGCCGCCAGCTTGGCGACCATGCCGCGGATCATCGTCGCCCGCTGCTGATCCGTCATCTTGGCGGCACCGGCCATGGCCGCGGCGTCGGGGCCGCCTGCCGGCGCGGCTCCCTGCGCCAGGGCCGGCGTGGGAATACCCGCCTGCTGCGCGGCCTGTGCTCCAGCATGCTTGCAGGTTGTATCCGCCGGTGGGGCCGTCAATATCCAAGACCTCGCCAGCCAAATATAAATTCGGGATTATTTTAGATTGCATGGTCTTGGGGTCGACTTCTTTCACATCA
>DAICYU010000130.1 GCA_027311485.1 Acetobacteraceae bacterium | reverse complement strand
TCGGCGACTGCGTTTTCGATTGCCACGCCAGGCTGCCGCCGATCCCCGGCTGGGACAGCGCGGCGTCGATGCGCCGGATCGCCGATGGCAATGCAACCTCGGCCCGCGCGGCCGGCCTGCCCGAGGCACGGATCGCGGCCTGGCGCCAGGGCATCGAGGCCGAAACCGACGCTGTCGCCGACATCCTTGCGAAGCGGTCCGCCGCCGGCTTCGTCCGTCGCTGCCATGGTGACCTGCATCTGGCCAATGTGTGCCTGTGGGGCGGCAAGCCGGTGGCGTTCGACGCGCTGGAATTCGACGAAGACCTGGCCACAATCGACGTTGCCTATGACCTCGCGTTCCTGCTGATGGACCTGGACCTGCGGGCCGGACGACCGGCCGCGAACCGGGTGATGAACCGCTATGTGGCGCGCGGCGGCGATACCGGCGTTACCGCCTGTCTGCGGCTGTTCCTGTCCCAGCGCGCCTTCATCCGCGCACATGTGTTCGCGGCCATCGGCGATCAGGCGGACATGCTACGGCATCTGGAAGCGGCCGAGGAATACCTGCTTCCGTCAACGGCACAGGTGGTGGCGATCGGCGGGCTGCAGGGAACCGGCAAGTCCACCCTGGCCCGCGCCCTCGCCCCGATGTTGGGGGCCGCACCCGGTGCCCTGGTCGTGCGCAGTGACGAGGTCCGCAAGCGCCTGTTTGGCGTCAGGCCGGAAGAACGCCTTCCGGCGGATGCCTATACCGAAGCAGGCAACGCCCGTTCGAACAGCGCGCTGATTGCCCAGGTTGCCGAAGCCGCCGGCTACGGACGCAGTGTCATCGCCGATTCCACATTCCTCGATCCCGCCCTGCGCGCGCGCCTGACTGCCACGATCGGGGAGTTGGGCGTGCCGATGACGGGGATCTGGCTGGAAGCCCCGCTCGGCGTGCTGGAGGACCGTATCCAGGCCCGCCGGGACGATGCCTCGGACGCGACCGTCGCTGTGCTGCGCAAGGCGGCCGAACGAAGCCAGGGTGGCGGCGACTGGCACAAGGTCGACGCCAGCGACAAAGCCCGTGCGCTGGCGGCGATCCGGTCGGTCCTAGCGGAGCGGAAACACGGGCCGATCGGGTCAACCCCGCGACAACCCGATGGCCCGTATGGCTGACGTTGGCGACGCCACGTCAGCCAGTCATGCATCAGGCCCCGGCGACCATCATGCCGTCGATCCGGACCGTAGGGGCGTCGGTGCCGCGGCGGAAGCGCAGATCGCAAGCCGGGCGCAGGCTCGCGAACATGTCCACCAGGTTGCCCGCGATGGTCAGTTCCGCCACTGGCTCCGCCAGCGCTCCGTCGCGGATCATGAAACCGGCGGCGCCGCGGCTGTAATCGCCGGTCACGCCGTTCACGCCCATCCCGATCAACTCGGTGATGTAGAGCCCCTCCACGATGTCGGACATCAGTTCCTGCGCCGTCACCGCCCCCTTGGCGAGATACAGGTTGGTCGTCGAGGGCGATGGCGGGCCGCTGGTGCCGCGTGCCGCATGCCCGGTTGAGGTCATCCCGAGTTGCCGAGCGGAGCGGCTGTCGAGAACCCAGGTGGTCAGAACACCGTCGCGGACAAGGGCCAGCGACTGGGTCGGGGTGCCTTCGGCATCGAACACGCGGGACCGCAGGCCGCGCACACGCCGTGGATCGTCGTAGATGTCGATCCCCGGTGAAAATACCTGCTGGTGCAGTTTGTCCTTCAGAAAGCTGGTGCCACGGGCGATGCCGGACCCGTTAATGGCCCCGGCGAAGTGGCCCAGCAGTCCGCCCGACACGCGCGGATCATAAACGACCGGCATCTTCCCGGTCTTTGGCCGTACGGGATTGAGGCGCGCGACGGCACGTTCACCGGCGCTTTTGCCGATCAGCGCCGGGTCGTCGAGGTCGGCGAAATGGACCGTGCCGTGATAGTCGTAATCCCGCTGCATGTCCGTCCCGACGCCGGCCAGCGCGGTGGCGGAGATTGAATGGCTGGTGCTGACGCGCCGCCCGGCGAAGCCGGCCGATGTCACCAGCACGATTTCGGTTCGGCCATAGCCCGCCTCGGCACCTTCGGAGTTGGTGACGCCCTTGATGGCGTAAGCCGCGCTTTCGGCGGCGATAGCGCGGGCGGTCAGCACGGCTGGCTCAGGTTCGGTGGGATCGACCAGGTCCAGATCGGCTTCCGCCGGCGGCGCCGAGGTATCGGCCAGACCCGTGTACTTGTCCTCGGGCACGACCTGCGCCATCGCCACGGCCCGGTCAGCCAGTTCGGCGAAGCCGGCCGGATCGATCGAAGTGGACGACACGATCGCCGCGCGCTTCCCAATGAAGACCCGCAGGCCGAGGTCGCGTCCCTCCGATCGTTCCAGGTGCTCAAGCTTGCCCTGGCGGCAGGCGACGGATAGCGATGTGCCGGACACCAGAACGGCATCGGCGGCATCGGCCCCGGCCGAACGCGCCTGCCGGATCAGGTCGGAGAGAATGGACAGGTGGTCGGTCGTCAAAGTGGCGTCCTCCGCTATTCGGGCGCTGTGGTCGTCCCGCGGCCACGTAATATAACTTACATAGGACGTCTGAAGCCGAATGCAGCACATTCCGTTCGGCTTGACACTGTCCGACCCCGCTTCATCATCCGACCAGGAAGGGGAAACGGCATGTCCAGGCTGGATAACTGCTACAATGTCTTCGATCTGCGTGAGGCCGCCAAACGACGGCTGCCGCGCGGCGTGTTCGAATTTGTTGATCGCGCGACGGAAGACGAAGTGGCCCTGCGCAACAACCGCGCGGCGTTCGAGAAGATCAAGCTGCGTCACAGGTCCCTGGTCGATGTCTCCGCCCGGACGACGCGCACGACCCTGTTCGGCAAGGAGATCGCACTGCCGATGGCGATCGCGCCAACCGGTGCAGCCGGCCTGTGCTGGCATGAAGGGGAATTGGAACTGGCAAAGGCGGCGGCGCGGATGAAGATTCCGTTCACGCTTGCGACCGGGGCAATGACCTCGATGGAGAAGATCGCCAAGGAGGCGAATTTTCGCTTGTGGTTCCAGCTGTATGTCTGGAAGCAGCGCGAGCTGTCCTACCAGTTGATCGAACGGGCGAAAAACAACGGATTCGAGGCACTGATCGTCACCACCGACACGATCGTGCCGCCGAACCGGGAATACAACGCGAAGAACGGCTTCCTGCTGCCGTTCCATCCGACCTGGCGTTTCACCTGGGACATCATGCAGCACCCGACCTGGTTCACCACGGTGCTGCTGAAATACTTCCGGACCATCGGCATGCCCCGGAATGAGAACTATCCCGACCCGTATCGCCGCCCGATCGGCACCGACCCGGGCACGCGGGAAGTGATGCGGCAGGACTCACTGAACTGGGACGATATCAGGATCTTCCGCGACAAATGGCCGGGCATCCTGATGCTGAAGGGCATCAACCGGGTGGATGACGCGCTGAAGGCGATCAGCGCCGGCGTGGACGGCATCATTGTGTCCAACCATGGTGGCCGCAACATGGACAGCGCCGCGGCAACCATCGACCTGCTGCCGGAGATCGCCGAAGCCGTCGGCGACAAAATCACGGTAATCCTGGATTCCGGCGTACGACGCGGCTCGGATATTGCCAAAGCGGTCGCACTGGGCGCGAAATGCGTGCTGACCGGGCGGGCGACACTCTATGGCACCGCGGTTGGCGGCGAGGCCGGGGCCGCCAAGGCGGTTGGCATCATTCAGACCGAGTTGGACAAGACCATGGCCTATACCGGCTGCAACCGGGTGGAAGAAATCTCGACCGATATCTTCTTCCGCGACCGCGACAGCAACCGGCTGATGGCGGGGTAGAAGGAACTGCCGGTGCTTTTGCCGGCCGCCCGACGCTGTTTGCAGGCGGGCTGGCCATCAAAGCGGCGGCATCACGCGCGGTAGGCTGGCGGCGCGCCTATCGTTGCCGCCAGGGCAGGCCCTCGGCCTTCCAGCCACCGGCGCTGCCGCGATGCCCCTGCTCATCCAGCGGCCCTTCGAACCCATCCGCCACATTGAAGGCATTGGGAAAACCCGCCGCCTGCGCCGCTTCGGCCGCCGCCATGCTCCGGGCACCACTGCGGCAGATGAAATAAATGCGGTGGTCGGGTGTCAGCCCGGCCTGCCGAAGATTATCTTCGAAGGAGCCATTCCGCTGCATGGTCGGATACACCTGCCACGGAATCAGAACCGCCTGCTTGCCCGCCGCGTTGAGGTCTGGAACGCCGACGAAGTTCCACTCCACGTCCGTGCGGACATCGACCAACTGAGCGGCCTGATCGGTGCGCAGGGCTTCCCAGGCTTCGGCTGGCGGGACATTCTCAACCATATTGCACACTCCGCTGCGAGGAAACGTATGACCGCCTTGTATCACGGCTCCGGCTTCCAGAACGACCTGGCCGAGGCGATTGGCAACACACCGCTGATCCGGCTGCGGCGCGCGTCAGAAGCCACGGGCTGCACCATCCTGGGTAAAGCGGAATTCATGAATCCCGGCGGATCTGTCAAGGATCGCGCCGGCCTGGCCATCATTCGTGATGCCGAGGAACGCGGCACCCTGAAGGAAGGCGGCACCGTCGTCGAGGGTACTGCTGGCAACACCGGCATCGGGCTGACGCTGGTCGGCAATGCGCGTGGCTACCGCAGCGTGATCGTGATGCCGGAGACGCAGAGCAAGGAGAAGATCGAGTTCCTGCGCATGATCGGCGCCGACCTGCGGCTGGTGCCAGCCAAGCCGTATCGCGACCCCGGCAACTACGTGCATGTCTCCCGCCGACTGGCCGAGGAACTGGCGGCCGAAACCGGCAACGCGATCTGGGCCAATCAGTTCGACAACCTGGCGAACCGGGAAGGCCACCGGATGACCACCGGGCCGGAGATCTGGGACCAGACCGGCGGCAAGGTCGATGCGTTCACCTGTGCGTGCGGCACGGGTGGCACGCTGGCGGGCGTGTCGCTGGCGTTGAAGGAGCGCAGGCCGGACGTCCGTATCGTGCTGGCCGACCCCGAGGGCAGCGCGCTGTATGGCTGGGTGAAAAGCGGGGATCTGACGGTGACGGGCTCCTCGATCACCGAGGGAATCGGCCAGTCACGCGTGCCGGGGAACCTGAACGGCGTGGCGATCGACGACGCCGAACGGGTACCGGATGCCGAGGCGCTGGAGCAGATCTACGACGTGCTGATCCATGAAGGGCTGTCGGTGGGCACCTCGGCCGGCATCAACATCGCCGCGGCGATCAGAGTGGCGAAAGCGATGGGACCGGGCCACACGGTGGTGACGATCCTGTGCGACGGCGGATCACGGTATCAATCCAAGCTGTTCAATCCGGAGTTCCTACGCGGCAAGGGTCTGCCGGTACCGCCCTGGATGGCATAGGAACAGGCTGTCGCCTCCGCAGGCTTTGTGGCAACACCGGGCAAGCGGCACGAACGTCAGGAACATGCGGGGCCGGGACGGTGAAATGCCAGCCCGGCAGGCCGATTGCGACCTGGATCCTTGCCGGTCGCACGGCCGGCCGCGACCGACGGGCGGGTTTTCGCCAAAGTGTCATGCCAGTGACACGCACCTGAGACATCGGCAGTCTAAGACGCTCCCTGATCGGTAATTGCGATCGGGATGAGCATTCAATCGCCGTCGGCGATTGATGTCATGCTGACGAACAGGGGGGGTTCAGGATGTCACAACGGCTTCCGGCGATGACCAGCGGGCGTCGCGCGTTCGTTGGCGCGGTGTTCGCAACCGCTGCTCTACAATCCATGCGCGCCGTTGCCGACGAGGCGCTGATCCGGATCGGGATGATTCCTGACGCTGGCGCAACGCAGGTCTCAGTCGAGGAGAAGGCGCCACTGCAGGCCTACCTTTCCAAGGCGTTGAAGCGCCCGGTCCGCCTGGTCATTCCGACCAACTACAACGCAACCGTGGAAGGGCTGGGCAACGGCTCGCTCGACGTGGCCTATCTCGGCGGGCTGACATACATCAAGGCACACCAGCAATACGGCGCCGTGCCGCTGGTACAGCGCGAGGCAGACCGTCAGTTCCATGCCCTGTTCATCACCCAGGCCGCTTCGTCGATCCACAGCCTGCAGGATCTCAAGGGCAAGACGTTCGCTTTCGGCGACATCAACTCGACCAGCGGACACTTGATCCCCTACCAGGACATGAAGTCAGCCGGCATCAATCCCGACAGAGACCTCAGGTTCCGCTACACCGGCAGCCACGCCGCGACCGTCAAAGCCGTTGAAACCGGCGCGGTCGACGCCGGCGCTTGCGATGAAACGGTATTCAAGGAAATGATCGCGAGCGGCAAGGCCGATGCGGCAAAGCTGCGCGTTTTCGCAACGAGTGCGCCGTTCGCCGACTACGTCTGGGCGGCTCGGCCGGGACTGGACGCCGCCACACAGCAAGCCATCATCAGGGCCTTTACCAACCTGACGCCGGAAAACGACAAAAGCATCCTCGACATCCTGCGCGGCACCAAATTCGTGCCGGCTACCGATGCCGAATATGCAACCGTCCGGAACATCGCCCGATCATTGAAGATGTTGTAGATGCAAGCCTCGATGCTGCGGATCGACGGCCTGACCGTCATGCCGCACGGGGTCAAGACGCCGATCTGTGCCGATGTCTCGTTCGTGCTGCGACCCGGTGAGCGTGTGGCATTGGTCGGTGCCAGCGGCGCTGGCAAGACGACGCTGCTGAGAGCGATAAACGGCAGCATGCCGGCACATTCAGGGACAGTGCTCCTCAATGGCATGCGCGTGGACACGTCGCACCCGCGCAGCCTGCGGCGCTTGCGGCGGACTGTCGCCATGATCCCGCAGAAGCATGATCTTGTTCCCCGACTGCACGTCTATCAGAACGTCATGGCCGGCGCCCTGGGACGGTGGTCGGCCGCGCGCGCACTTCGCTTTCTGCTCTGGCCGCTTGCCGCCGAGCTGGCGGAGGCACAGCGGGCACTCGAACAGGTCGCGCTGGGTGAAAAGCTGAGGGCGAGAACCGCAACCTTGTCGGGCGGACAGCAGCAAAGGGTGGCGATCGCCCGGGCGCTCGTGCAGCAGCCGAGCCTGATCCTCGCGGATGAGCCGATTGCTTCGCTCGATCCGGGCATGGCCCGCCAGGTGCTGGACCTTCTGTGCACGCTTGCGCGGGACTCCGGCGTCGCCCTGGTCTGCACCCTGCACCAGCCCGATTTGGCCGAACAGTATTTTCCCCGCATCCTGACGATGGAGAGTGGCCGCCTCACCAAGGACGGTCCCTATCGACTTGCCACCGAGGCACAGCGTGAACCCGGACAACAACAGGACGCCAGGCTGCCGCCACGCGGCCTCATGCCGGACATGAAGCAAGCACTGGGGACGTAGGGCGCGCATGGAGAGCCTTGCCAGGGCGCTGCAGACGCTGGTCAGCTTTCTGCCGCCCGATCTGTCCGCGCATTACCTGCTCGCGCTGACCGGGCCGGTTCTCGAGTCCATCGGCATGACTGCGGGCGCAATGCTCATCGCCTACATGGTTAGTCTGCCGCTTGGACTCTATGTTGGCCTGCGTGGTCCGGGCAGCCGGTTCATCGGCTTTGTCCTCTCTGGCGTGCGCGCGATTCCGGACCTTACCCTGGCGATTCTGTGCGTGATCTTCGTCGGCATCGGCCCAGCGGCCGGCATGATCGCCATGGCGATCTTCTACACGGCGGCGGTCGCGAAAATCTTTGGTGACCTGTTCAAGACAGCCGATGCGGCACCGCTCGATGCCATACGCGCGACAGGCGCCTCACCCGTCCAGGTCGCGTTGTTCCTCATTCCGCTGAAACTCAACGACATTCTGTCATACGGATCATACGAGTTCGAAAGCGCGGTTCGGGCATCGGTCATCGTCGGTGCGGTCGGCGGCGGCGGTCTCGGGGCCGAGTTGGTCGGCACATTGAACGGTTTCGATTTTCAGCGAACCACCACGCTGCTCCTCGTGCTCATCGGCATTGTTGCGGCCGTGGATGCGCTGACTGTCAGGCTTCGTCAGCGGCCGGTCTGGCTTTTGCTGCTCGTGCCACCGTCCCTTTATGCTCTTTGGGTCTTTCAACCCGAGCAATTCTCGTTGCTGCATGCGGTCCATACGATCGGTGCCATGTTTCCGCCGTCGCTAGACTCAGACGCCATTGCACGACTACCGGCCTTGATTGCCGAAACCTGCGCAATGGCCCTGTTCGGCACCGTGCTCGGCGGCATCATCGCGTTTCCGCTCGCTCTTATGTCGGCCCGAACCATTGCACCGCCCTGGGTCGCCCTGCCGGTCCGCCGTTTCCTGGAAGCACTGCGCGCCGTGCCCGAAACGGTCTGGGGCCTCGTGCTCGTCGCCATAGCCGGAATCGGGCCGGAAGCCGGAACGATCGCGCTGGGCCTGCATTCGGCGGGAAGCCTGGGCCGTTTGTTTGCCGAATCGTTTGAGAATGTGGATCCTGCGCCCGTACTGGCTGTGGCCGCGACCGGCGCGCGGCCCGTTGCCGTGGTCGCCTATGCGACTCTTCCGCTCGCCAGCGCGCCAATCGGCGTGCACACCTTGTTCCGGCTTGAATGGAACCTGCGCCAGGCAACAGTCGTGGGCATGATCGGCGCCGGCGGGATTGGGCAGGCGCTTTTTGAAGCGCAACAGCTCTTCTTCTACCAAGCGATGGTCGCCTACCTCCTGATCACCTGGGTGATGGTGCTGGCTGTCGATCAGCTCAGTCAAATGACCCGTGCACGCGCCGGTTGGATCACCCTGCCGGCTGAGGAAATCAGATGATGAGCAGCGCAATTATTGTCACGCACCGCATTTTCCCCGAAACTCACGCGCTGCTGCAGAAAGCAGGCGACGTGCTCGTTCCGGCGGGTGAGCGCTTTT
>DAICYU010000012.1 GCA_027311485.1 Acetobacteraceae bacterium | reverse complement strand
TCTCGGCCTGCCCGGCCTGGAGCGGATGGCGCATGCCGCCGAGAACGTGCTGGGCCGGGTGCGCGACAAGACCCTGGCGGTGACACCCGAACTGGTCAGCGCGGTGCTGGCGGCGATCGACCGGATCAAGGCAATCGTGGCAGCGTTGAGCGAGACGGGTGCGGAACCGGCGGGCGACGACCTGGCCCTGATCGCCGCGCTGAACGCCACCGCCGCCGGGGAAAAGGCGGCGCCCGCGCCAGATACGGCGCAGGAGACCGCCCACGCGCCGGAACCAACGCCGCAGCCCGCGCTGGAAACGGTGCAGCCGCCAGCACCCGCGCCGGAACCCATCGTCACGCTGCCAGAACCGGCCGAGGCGCCGGCGGCAGTGCCACCGTCCCGCGCAGCCGCGCCGCCGGTCTCCGAGCCGCTACCGGCTGGCGGCGCACCGGCCTCGGGGCAAACGATCCGCGTCACCGTGGACGTGCTGGAAGACCTGATGACCCTGGTCAGTGAACTGGTGCTGACCCGCAACCAGCTGCTGCAATTGGCGCGCACGCAGGAAAACAGCCCGTTCACCGTGCCGCTGCAACGCCTGTCGCATATCACCAGCGACCTGCAGGAAGGGGTGATGAAGACCCGCATGCAGCCGATCGGCCATGCCTGGAACAAGCTGCCGCGCCTGGTGCGCGACCTGTCGCACGACCTGGGCAAGAAGATCGAGCTGACCATGCTGGGCGCCGACACCGAGCTGGACCGGCAGGTGCTGGAGCTGATCAAGGACCCGCTGACGCACATGGTGCGCAACAGCGGCGATCACGGGCTGGAAACACCGGCCGAACGCCGGGCCGCGGGCAAGCCGGAAACCGGGACGATCGTGTTGAACGCGTTCCATGAGGGCGGCCACATCATCCTGGAAATCTCCGACGACGGGCGCGGCCTGGCGGTGGACCGCATCAAGGCGAAAGCCATCGCCAACGGCCTGGCGACCGAGGCCGAACTGGCGAACATGAGCGAAGGGCAGATCCAGCGCTTCATCTTCCGCCCCGGGTTTTCGACCGCCGCCACCATTTCGTCGGTGTCCGGCCGCGGCGTCGGCATGGATGTGGTGAAGACGAACATCGAGAAGATCGGCGGCACGATCGACCTGAAAAGCACGGTCGGCCAGGGCACGATGTTCACCGTGAAGATCCCGCTGACGCTGGCCATCGTGTCCGCCCTGATCGTCCAGGCCGGGGGTGAACGCTTCGCCATTCCCCAGATCAGTGTCATCGAACTGGTGCGTGCGCAGCGCGGGTCCGGCAATGCGGTGGATGGCACCAGCGTGATCGAACGGATCAACGACACGCCGGTGCTGCGCCTGCGCAACCGGCTGCTGCCGCTGGTCAGCCTGACCGAGCTTCTGGCGCTGGGTCCCAAGGATGACGCTGGCACGGCGGCGCACGTGGTGGTGGCACAGGTCGGCCAGCACATGCTGGGCATCATTGTGGACCGGGTCTTCGACACCGAGGAAATCGTGGTCAAGCCGGTCGCGCCGATCCTGCGCCATGTGACCATGTTCAGCGGCAACACCATCCTGGGTGACGGGTCGGTGATCATGATCCTGGATCCGAACGGCATCGCCCGCGGCAGCGGCATCGGCGCCGGGTCTGAAGCTCGGCAGGTCCGCACCAGTGCGGCCGAAGCCGTCAGCTCGGCCGACCGTACCGCGATGCTGCTGTTCCGGGCCGGAAGCGCTCGCCGCATGGGCGTGCCGCTCAGCCTTGTCGCCCGCCTGGAGGACATCCCGCGCGAGAAGATCGAGATGTCCTGCGGGGCGCCGGTGACCCAATACCGCGGCAGGCTGATGCCGCTGATCAGCATGGATGGCGGCCTTGATCAGGACAGTCCAAACCAGCCGCTGCTGGTGTTCGCGGACGGCGAACGCAGCATGGGCCTGATGGTCGATGAGATCATCGACGTAATCGAGGAGCGGCTTAACATCGAGCTTGCCGGTGCTCGGCCTGGCCTGCTGGGCACCGCGGTGATCGGCGGCCAGGCCACCGATGTGCTGGATACCGGCTATTGGCTGATGCAGGCGTCAGAGGACTGGTTCCGCGGCGTGCCACGGCAGAACACCCATGACAGCCAACGCCATGTCCTGCTTGTCGACGACAGCGCCTTCTTCCGCGACCTGACGGTGCCGATGCTGGGGGCATCCGGCTTCCGCGTCACCGCGGTTTCCAGTTCCGCCGAAGCCCTGGCGCTGCGCGAAAGCGGCCGGATGTTCGACGCCATCGTGTCGGACATCGAAATGCCGGGCATGGACGGACTCGACTTCGCCCGCGCCATCCGCGCCACCGGTCCGTGGGCCAGCCTGCCGGTGATCGCGCTGACCGCAAGCACAGGCGCTGAAGCGGCGCGCAGCGGCCTGGCGGCCGGATTTACCGAATATGTGGGCAAGTTCGAACGGGAAGCGCTGGTGGCGTGCCTGCGCCAGCACCTGAGCGAACCGGCCACGATCTGACGGAAGGACAGCGAATCATGTCAGACGTGAAGGAACGGCCCGGTCTCACCGCCGGTGATGACCAGCAGGTGCTGGTAACGCTGACGGTTGGCAGCCAGCTGTGCGGGGTTCCCGTGCTGGCGGTGCGCGATGTGCTGGGAGAGCAGGCGATCACCCGTATTCCGCTGGCGCCGCCCGAGATCGCCGGCAGCCTGAACCTGCGCGGGCGGATCGTCACGGCAATCGACCTCCGCCGGCGACTCCGCCTTCCCCCTGCCCCGCCAGGCCAGCGGCTGATGTCGGTGGTCGCCGAACAGGGCGGTGAACTCTATGCCCTGCTGGTCGATCAGGTGTCCGAGGTCATGAGCCTCGACGCCGCCACGTTCGAGCGGAACCCGCCGACGCTGGAGAGAAACTGGGCGGACTTCAGCACCGGCATCTTCCGGCTGGACGGCCGGCTGCTGGTGGTCCTGGACGTGGGCCGGCTGCTGGCCTTTTCGGATGAGGCGTAACCATGATGCCGCGCACCTGCCTGGTGGTGGACGACAGCCGGGTCGTCCGCAAAGTCGCCCGCCGCATCCTGGAGGGTAAGGGTTTCACCGTCGTTGAGGCCGCCGACGGCCAGATCGCCCTGAACACCTGCCGCGCGCAGTTGCCGGATTGCGTGCTGCTGGACTGGAACATGCCGGTCATGGACGGGCTGACGTTCCTGAAGGCGCTGCGACGGGAATTCGGGCCCGACCACCCGCTGGTCGTGTTCTGCACGACCGAGAACGACATGGACCATATCGAACGGGCGATCACGAGCGGCGCCCAGGAATACATCATGAAGCCGTTCGATGAGGAGATCCTGACGGGCAAGTTCGAGCAGGTCGGCTTGCTGTGACGGTAACAGCCCCCACGGCAACCGCGCCGCCCCGGGCGCGCGTGATGGTCTGCGACGACTCGGTGACGATCCGCGGCGCGCTGACCCGCATGCTGGAAGCCGATCCGGGAATCGAGGTTGTCGCCCGGGTGGAAAACGGCCGGGCGGCGGTGGACCAGGTGCGGGCGGCGCGGGCGGATGTGGTGGTGCTGGACATCGAGATGCCGGTGATGGACGGCATCACCGCGCTGCCGCTGATCCTGCGTGCCGATCCCGGCGTACGGATCATCATGGCCTCCACATTGACGACGCGGGGCGCCGAAATCGCGCTGCGCGCCCTACGGCTGGGTGCGTCAGACTATGTGCCGAAGCCGTCGAGCATCGGCACGACGGGCGACGATGCGTTCCAGCGGGAGCTGGTGGCCAAGGTGAAGGGACTGGCCCGGATGCGGCGGCAGTTCCCCGCCGCGGCGCGTCCGCCGATCGCCATGCGGGCAGCGGCTTCCATGCCGGCACGTCTGCTGGCGGTGGGCAGCTCCACGGGCGGGCCGCAAGCCCTGTTTGCGCTCGTGCAGGGGTTGGGAAAGTCGCTGCCGGTGCCGGTGGTGATGACCCAGCATATGCCGCCCGCCTTCACACCGATTCTGGCGGACCACCTGGACCGGCTGGACTGCCTGCGCTGCGCCGAAGCGCGCGATGGGGAGACGCTGCTGCCCGGGCGCATCTATATCGCCCCTGGCGATCGTCACCTGGTCATCGACGGCAACCGCTCGGTGCTGCGCGCGCGGGTGACATCCGACCCGCCGGAGAATTTCTGCCGCCCGAGCGTTGACCCGATGCTGCGGTCGGCCGCCACCATATGCGAGGGCCGCGTTCTGGTGGCAATGCTGACCGGCATGGGTCGCGACGGGCTTCAGGGTACCCGCGCAGTGGTGGACGCCGGCGGCACGGCGGTGGCGCAGGATGAGGTCACCAGCGTGGTCTGGGGCATGCCGGGTGCCATTGCGCAGGCCGGTTTATGTCATGCCGTCCTGCCGCTGCCGTCGATTGCCCCGAAACTGTTGCAACTGCTAAAAGGAACGCGTGCATGAGCGCAGCGCTGTCGAATGCGGCGTTCGAGACGCTGGCGACACTCCTGAAGACCCGGTCCGGCCTGTCGATCGGCGCCGACAAGATCTATCTGCTGGAAACCCGGCTGGCGACGCTGCTGAAACGCGACGGGCTGCCGAACCTGAACGCCCTGGCAGACCGGCTGCGGCAGCCGGGCGCGGACCCCCTGGCGCGGGATGTGGTGGAAGCGATGACCACCAACGAAAGCTTTTTCTTCCGTGACGACAAGCCGTTTCATCACTTTCGCAACCAGGCCCTGGCGCGGATCGTGGCCGGGCGACCGGCAGCCAGTCCGCTCCGGGTATGGTCGGCGGCCGCATCCTCGGGCCAGGAAGCCTACTCGCTGGCGATGATCATCGCCGATTCCGGCGCTGTCCTGGGCGGCCGCAAGGTCGAAATCATAGCTACCGACATCGCGCGTGAGCAGCTCAACCGCGCGAAAGAGGGGGTTTATAGCCAGTTCGAGGTGCAGCGCGGCCTGCCAGTGCAGATGCTGATGCGGCATTTCCGGAAGGAAAACGGCAACTGGCGGATTGCCGATACACTCCGCAGCATGGTCCAATTTCGCGAACACAACCTGCTGGCAGACCTGCGCCCGCTAGGCCGTTTCGATATCGTATTCTGCCGGAATGTCTTGATCTATTTTGACCAGCCGACAAAAACACGTGTGCTGGACAGTATTGCCGGCCTGATGCCGCCCGACGGCCTGCTGTACCTGGGCGGGGCGGAAACGGTGCTGGGGGTGACAAACAATTTCGCCCCGCTGCCGTCGGAGCGAGGGGTTTACGGGCTGACCCGTACAGTCGAACGACTTGCGGTTGCAGTGTGAAGCAACACGGCGGGACCCACGCTTAACGTGGGCCGTCCATGCCGGATGGTCAGACCGTCTTCATAAAGTCGATCAGCTTGTTGATGGCGCCCGGCTTGTCCGTGCCATCGAGTGCCGCGAGTTCGGCTGCCAGCCGGTCCAACGCCGCTTCGTAAATCTGCCGTTCGGAAAAGCTCTGATCCGGTTGGCCGGCGTTGCGATGCAGATCGCGCACGACTTCGGCAATCGCCAGCGGGTCGCCGGAGTTGATCTTCGCCTCATACTCCTGCGCACGGCGCGACCACATGGTGCGCTTCACCCGTGCCTTGCCGCGTAGCACGTTCAACGCCTCATCGAACTGGTCGCGGGTAGAGAGTTTGCGCAGGCCGGCGGTACGCGCCTTCGTCGTCGGCACCCGCAGCGTCATGCGGTTTTCTTCGAAGGTGATGTGGATCAATTCCAGCCGATGGCCGGCGATTTCCTCCACCGCGATACGCTCGACCTTGCCGACGCCGTGCGTCGGGTAGACGACATGATCACCCTCAATGAAGATTTCGGCCTTGGCGATGACACGCGGGGTCAGGTTGGGGCCGTTATGCGGCGGTCTCCGTTCGGCTTCCGCCGGCCGCTGTGCCGCCCGATGATCGGCCGCCGGCGCATCGACTGTGATGGCTTCGACCGTCGGGGTTTCGGCCGTCGGGGTTTCAACTGTCTGGGCTTCAACCGTCGGTGTTTCGACTGCTGGCGCCTCAACCGTCGGTGATTCGGCTGTCGGTGATTCAATCAGATTGGAAACGTCTGCCACTGCCTGCTGCTCGCCCATTGTGATTTCGTCCGTATCCCCCGCCCTCATGATCCTGGGCCGAGCTGCTGATGACCGCCCGATCGGTGGCTTTGAATCATGCGCGGCTCGGGTGTCAAAATGACCCGTAACCGCCTTGTCAGCGGCTCTCGTCATTCCCACGGACCTCGTGTTCTGCCGACACTCACTTGCAGCTCCGGAGATGGGTCTCCGTCATGAAGGCTGCAACCGTCGAAATATCAGAACAGACTAACACATCGGATCAGCCGCGTCAGCGGCCAACCCGCTTTCTTGCCAATTATTAGATTATGCTCAGGGCTGGCCGGGCTCGGGGGAGAACAGCTCATCCTTGTTCGGCTTGTCCTTCCACTCATCGGCGTCGTCGGGCGGCGTGCCCTTCCGGGTGATATTCGGCCACGTCTTGGCAAAGGTCCGATTACGCTCCAGCCAGTCGGTCGCCTTGTCGTCACTGTCGGGCACGATGGCTTCGGCCGGGCATTCGGGTTCGCACACACCGCAATCGATGCATTCGTCCGGATGAATCACAAGCATGTTGGCGCCAACATAGAAGCAATCGACCGGGCAGACTTCAACGCAATCCATGTATTTGCAGCGGATGCAGCTTTCGGTGACCACATAGGTCATTGACCAACCCCTGAATGTGGAGGGAACGCGGCGCTCGGCCGACACTAGGGCCCGGGGTATGCCGCCGAATTGGCCTCAGCGCAAGATATTGATGCAACATCATTGAGGTCGGCATACAGCAGCCGCGCTTCGGCGGCGGGTCCGCGGCGCATCGCCAGACTCAGGACGCGCATCACCAGCACCTGTCCGTGCACCGGAATCGTCAGCACGTCACCGACTCGCAGCTTGGCGTGCGGCTTGTCCGTCGGCTGCCGGTTGATGCGGATGGACCCCTGCGCCACCAGCGCCGCGCAATCCGCCCGTGCCCGCATCACCCGCGCGCACCACAGCCACTTATCCAGACGCTGCCAATCCCGGTCTTCGGTATCGGGTATATGCGCCTCCTGTCGTATCAGCGCCGCAGGGCGGCCAGCTTGGCAAAGGGCCCGGTCGGCACCGCAACCGGCTTCGGCGTTTCAGCAAAGGGTTTGCGCCGGCGAAGCGACATGATCATCGGCGGGGCCGGCGGCCCCTGCTGGTCCGGCCCCAGCCCGCCGGCCGGCAGCACACGGAATCCCAGCGGGCGCAGCACCGCCGGCAGCAGGTCGGCCTTGATCGCCAGCCGCGATGCCAGCCCGGACGGCAGCGCCGCCGGCCCGTGACGGCTCCGGTAGCCGAGTTCGCCGGCAATCTTCTCGGCAATGTCCAGGCGTAGCAGAATCGGGCCGGCCTCGATCCATCCGGCCATGGCGGCGAAACCCGGCGGCCAGTCCGGCTGGTCAACCGGCACGGAAACCAGCGCGGCGGCCGGCAGTGGCGGCAGCGGGATGCCACGCTGCGCCGCCCAGAGCCGCACCCGCATCGCCGCCGCCCGGGGTTTCATCAGCGCCGGCATGAACAGGGCGAAGCGGCCGGACCGCACGCCCATCGTCCGCAGCCGCGGCCGCAGCGCCGGTGCCCAGGTTTCCGCGTCGACGCCGGGGATCAGGCCGAGCGACTCGACAAGGCGGTGGAGCGGACCGCGCAGGTCGGCGCTGGATTGCGCCAGGGCCTCGGCTTCGAACAGCGGTGCCAGGTCGGCGCGGATCTGTCCGTCCACCCAGGCCTGCAACCGGGCCCGCACACGCTCCCGCGCCGCACCGTCGAGGAATTCGCTGTCCAGCACATGCAGGCGCGGGCGCAAGGCGGTGGCGCCGCGGGTCAGCCTGCCGACCACGGCTCCGTCCCAGGTGACCCGGTTATCCGTGGTCGCGCCGAAGCTCTCATCCGCCGCGCCCTCCAGCATGCCCACCCGGCGCGGCATCTCCTCCCGCAGTGCCCGGCGGGCGGCGCGCAGCACAAGCTTCTTCTCATCACCCACGGCGGCGGGATCGGGGATGAAGGTAAAGCCTTCGATATGGCCGACCGGATGGCCTTCCACGACAACTTCCCCACGGCGGGTGACGGCGGACAGCAGATCCTGCCCCTCGGCGGCGTCGAGGCGGCGCATCAGCATGGCGGAGCGGCGGTCGACGAAGCGGCTGGTCAGACTCTCATGCAGCGCGTCGGACAGCTTGTCTTCGACCTCACGGGCGCGGGCCTGCCAGTGCGCGGAGTCCTTCACCCAGTCGGTGCGGGCGGCGATATAGGACCAGACCCGGACGCCGGACAGGCGCTGCATCAGCGTGTCGATATCGCCGTCGGCGCGGTCCAGCGCGCTGATCTGCGATGTCAGCCAGTCGGCGGGCAGCGTGGTGTCCCTGGCGACATGGCCAAAGACCCGGGCACACAAGCGGGTATGGGTATCATCGGCCAGCTTGCGGAAGTCGGGGATCTGGCAGGCGTCCCACAGCAGCCGCAGTTGACGCCGCCCCTGCGCCAGGCTGCGGATTTCCGGATCGCGGGACAGCGCGGTCAGCGTTTCCAGGTCCGATGCCTCATTGCCGCGCATCAGACCGGCGCGGGGTGGCGGGGCGTTCAGGCTGTCCAGCAGGGCGTCGACGCTGCTGAAATCCAGCTCATTGTTGCGCCAGCACAGCATGTCCAGCGAGTCGAAGGTGTGCGCCTCCACCTGGGCGACGACCTCATCGGGGATTGGCGGGCACTGCGTCGTCGTGCCGAACGTGCCATCCTTCATGCCGCGCCCGGCTCGGCCGGCGATCTGGCCGATTTCGGCCGGGGACAGGCGCCGGGGACGATGGCCGTCGAACTTGCCCAGGCCGGCGAAGGCGACATGATCGACGTTCATGTTCAGGCCCATGCCGATGGCGTCGGTGGCGACCAGGAAATCGACCTCCCGATCCTGATACAAGGCCACCTGGGCGTTGCGGGTGCGTGGCGACAGGCGGCCCATCACGACCGCGCAGCCACCCTTCCGCCGCCGGATCAGCTCCGCGATGGCATAGACCTCGGCCGCGCTGAAGGCGACCACGGCAGTGCGCGGCGGCAGGCGGACCAGCTTGGCGGGGCCCGTGTAGGTCAACTGCGACAGCCGTGGGCGGGTTTCGATATGCGCCGAGGGCACCAGGTAGCGTAGCAGCGGCGCGATCGTCTCGGCGCCCAGGAACATGGTTTCCACCATGCCCCGCGCGTGCAGCAGGCGATCGGTGAACACGTGGCCGCGATCGGGGTCGGCGCAAAGCTGGATCTCGTCAACGGCGACGAATTCCGCGTCGCGATCCAGCGGCATGGCTTCGACGGTGCAGGAGAACCAGCGGGCCTCCGGCGGGATGATCTTTTCTTCGCCCGTGATCAGGGCGACGTGGCGAGCGCCTTTACGGGCAACCATACGATCGTAGTTTTCCCGCGCCAGCAGGCGCAGCGGAAAGCCTATGATGCCGGAGGCGTGAGCCAGCATCCGCTCGATGGCCAGGTGCGTCTTGCCGGTATTCGTCGGGCCGAGGACGGCTCTGACGCGTGCGGCGAAACCGGAGTCGGTGCCGAGCATGGTGATGATGTTTGGATGCTGTGGCGCGGAATGCAAGCGGGATGTGGAGTTGGGGTTCCGCTTGCCTCCCGCATCAAGCCGGGTAGCTTGCTGGCCCGCGTTTTCTCTATACGTCTTTTCCATATATTAGCTGGCGGCGCATATCACCTGCCGGCGAAACCAAGGACCCCACGTTGACAGACCTTCAGCCCGCCCGCGGCACCCATGACCTGATTGGCGAGGATCAGCGCCGCTTCCATCGCGTGGTGGAAACAGCGCGCCGCGTCGCCGCGACCTATGGCTTCGATGAGTGGATGACCCCGATCTTCGAGGACACCCGCGTATTCGCCCGCACCCTGGGCGAAACCTCGGACGTCGTGATGAAGGAGATGTATTCGTTCGACGACCGTGGCGGCGACTCGGTGACGCTGCGTCCCGAGGGCACCGCGGGCGTCTGCCGGGCGCTGGTGTCGAACGGGCTGACGCAGTCGCTGCCGCAGAAGGTGTTCTACGCCGGCCCGATGTTCCGCTACGAACGTCCGCAGAAGGGCCGTTATCGCCAGTTCCACCAGATCGGCACCGAGCTGATCGGCCCGGCCGAACCGCTGGCGGACGCCGAGGTGATCGCCTGCGGGTGGAATATCCTGCAGGCACTGGGAGTCGCCGCCGATACGGTGCTGGAACTGAACACCCTCGGCGACAAGGACAGCCGGCAGGCGTATCGCGATGCGTTGGTGGCCTATTTCACCGATCACCGGGCCAATCTGTCGGACGACAGCCTGACGCGGCTGGAGCGCAATCCAATGCGCATCCTGGACAGCAAGGACGAGTCGGACCGCCGCATCGTCGCCGGCGCGCCGACCATTGCGCCGTACCTGACCGACGCCGCCAGGACATTCTATGACAAGCTGCAGGAGCACCTGACCCGCTTCCAGGTCCCGTTCCGGGAGAATCCGCGCATCGTCCGCGGCCTGGATTATTACGGCCACACGGCGTTCGAGTTTGTCACCTCCCGCCTCGGCGCCCAGGGCACGGTGATGGCCGGCGGCCGTTACGATGGCCTGGTGGCCGAAATGGGCGGTCCGGCCACCCCCGCGGTCGGTTGGGCGGCGGGGATCGAGCGTCTTTCAATGCTGATGGACCAGGCTCCTGCCCCGCCGGCGCCGGTCGCGGTCGTGCCGATTGGTGAGGCGGCCGAAGCCGCCGCCATCGGGATTCTGCAATCCCTGCGTGCCGCCGGCATCCGCGCCGAGATGGCCTACCGCGGCAACCTGCGCCGGCGGATGGAGCGAGCCAACCGCATCGGCGCCCGTGCCGCCATCATCATCGGTGACGATGACATTGCCGCCGGGCTTGCCCAGGTAAAGAATCTGGCTTCCGGCACCCAGGAAGCCATCCCGTTCTCCGACCTGCCGTCCCGCCTGACATGAATCTTGCGCTGAAACTCGATCGTATCGCCGCCCGCGCCGAGGAACTGCGGGCGATGCTGTCCGAAGGCGTCTCCGGCGAAGCGTACGTGAAAGCGTCGCGTGAGTTGTCCGACATCGAACCCGTGGTGGCCCGCATCGGCGACCTGCGCGCCGCCGAACGCGCGCAGGCCGAGGCCGAGGCGCTGCTGGCGGACCCCGAGATGAGGGAACTGGCGGAGGCCGAACTCTATACGCTGAAGACCCAGATCCCGGAGCTGGAGCACGAAATCCGCCTGGCGCTGCTGCCCAAGGACGAAGCCGACGCCCGCTCCGCCATCCTGGAAATCCGTCCCGCCGCCGGCGGCGATGAGGCCGGGCTGTTTGCCGCCGAATTGTTCACGATGTACCAGAAATATGCCGAGGCGCGGGGCTGGCGCTTCGAGATCCTGGACTACAGCGACACCGGGCTGGGCAGTATCAAGGAAGCCAGTGCGGAAATCACCGGCCGGAACGTCTTCGCCCGGCTGAAATACGAATCCGGCGTGCATCGCGTGCAGCGTGTGCCCGCCACCGAAAACCAGGGCCGCATCCACACCTCCACCGTTACCGTCGCGGTGCTGCCGGAAGCCGAGGAGGTGGACGTGCAGATCGACGAAACCGATCTGCGCATCGACGTTTACCGGGCTTCGGGCGCCGGCGGCCAGCACGTGAACAAGACCGAAAGCGCCGTGCGGATCACGCATATCCCCAGCGGTATCGTCGTGGCGATGCAGGAGGAGAAAAGCCAGCACAAGAACCGTGCCAAGGCGATGAAGATCCTGCGCGCACGCCTGTATGAGCAGCAGCGCAGCGCCCTGCATGCCGCCCGCGCCGCCGACCGCAAGTCGCAGGTCGGCACCGGCGACCGCAGTGAGCGTATCCGCACCTACAACTTCCCGCAGGGCCGTGTGTCCGACCACCGCATCAACCTGACACTGTACAAGATCGATCGCGTCATGCAGGGCGACCTCGACGATTTCATCGACGCCCTGACCGCCGAAGACCAGGCCGCTCGGCTGGCCGCCGAGGAATAGGGCGCGGATGAGCGGCGGCGCCGATCGTTCCATCCTTCCCCGGACCACCGTCAGTGACGCGCTGCGCGCCGGGGCTGCCGGCCTGCAGGGTGTGGCGGACAATCCGCGCCTGGAAGCACGCCTGCTGCTGGCGCACGCCCTGGCGGTAACGCAGAACGACCTGATCCGCGAACCGGGGCGGATGATCGACACCGCCGCCTACGGTACCCTCCTGCGGCGCCGGCGGGCGCAGGAGCCGCTGGCCCATCTGGTCGGGCAGCGGGAGTTCTGGAGCCTGGATTTCCGCGTTACCCCGGCGACGCTGATCCCGCGCCCGGACACGGAAACCTTGGTCGAGGCGGCTCTGGCCGCGTTCGGTGATCGATCGCCGCCGGCCCGCATCCTCGACCTGGGCACCGGCACGGGGTGTCTGCTGCTGGCGCTGTTGCACGAATACAGGACGGCGTTCGGCATCGGGGTGGATATCGAGCCGGCGGCGGCGGCGCTGGCGCGGGACAACGCATCGTCGCTTGGCCTGACCCGCCGAGCCGCGTTTGCGGTGTCCGATTGGACCAATGCCGTGGGTGGGCGCTTCGACCTGGTGGTTTCCAATCCGCCGTACATCGCGGCCGGTGAGATCCCGTCGTTGATGCCCGAGGTGGCGCGCTACGAACCTGCGCGCGCCCTGGATGGCGGTGCGGACGGATACGACGCCTACCGGACGATTCTGGCCCGCCTGCCGGAAATCATGACGGCGCAGGGCGTTGCAGTCCTTGAACTGGGTCGCGGGCAAGCCAACGTTGTTGCAGGGCTTGCGCGGGACCTTGGCTTTGCTGTGTCACTTCGGCTCGATTTGGCTGGAATCCCCCGCGCGATGATCCTGAACGGGCCAGGTCGGTGAAAAAACCGTTTGGCAGCACCGCAATAGGCGTTTACGGTGCTTTGCGTGGCAGGGGTACCGCATGGCGGACGCCCCCGGTCATGGAGGCTGGGTTGGGTTTTGCCTCCATGTGCCATCTTTAACGCCGATGGATCGTGGTTGGCCAAGGGAACCCCAGGGAACGCCTGTGACAGGCGCCCGAAATCCCGCCGGTCCGCCGACAAGGGAAAGCACGACGGCAACAGTATGAACATGAAACGCATGCGTGGCCGCAATCATCGTCAAGGCGGTGGGGGCGGCGGAACCGGCGGTGGTATGCGCCACCACGGCGGCAGCGGCGGGATTCCGCTAAACCGTAACCACGTTTTCGACAGCAACGGGCCGGATGTGCGTATTCGCGGCACCGCGCAACAGCTATTCGAGAAATATCTCCAGCTTGGCCGTGACGCGACCAGCGGCGGCGACCGGGTTACCGCGGAGGGTTTTTTCCAACACGCGGAACATTACTTCCGCATCCTGAACGCGATGAACCAGGCGGCGCAGCAAACCCAGCAGGGTGGCGGCCAGAACCAGGCGCCGCGCCGGAATTATCAGCAGGGCGACGGCATGCAGGGTAACGACGACGGCTTGCCGATGTCCGACTCCGAAGAAGCTGAGATGCGGGCCAATGGCATGGGCGACCAGCCGGAAGCACGGGAAATCCCGATCGTCGCGGCACCGCCCGAGGGCTGATTCACACTCCGGGCTGGTCTAAACGACAGGCTGATCCGCACCGCGGGGGATGATTTTCGTTACAGGCCGAGCCGCGCCAAGGGTCATTGGATCGCGGGATCAGGCTTTCCCTGAAATGGCCGGCCATGTGCCGGCCATTTGCATGTCAGCGCCCGGCGCGCCGCATCACCGCCGGGTCGGCGTGACCGGCACTTGCTGCAGCGCCGCCCGAAGGCTTGTTGCCTCGCCCCCGGTGATCAGGCCATGCCGGATGAACAGGTCGATCAGGACAAGGTTCACATTGAACTTGAAATCGTCCGTTGTCCGGACCGTTTCGAGGACGCGGTCCACCGGCCACAGCTCGAACGCTTCAACCTCGCCGTCGGCCGCCTGTGGAATGAAATTCGCGGGCAGCGTCAGGTCATAGCAGTACAGCCAGTCCCGCCGCAGCCCCTCGGGCCGCGCCATCGCGTAGCCGATCAGGGCGACCTGCCGCGCCTGCTCCGCCAACTGGGCCGGGATGGCGGCTTCTTCGGCGGCCTCCTTGATCAACGTCTCGTTTGGGCCAAGCCCCGCGGGCACGCCACCGGCAACGATATGGTCCAGCTTGCCGGGGTCCAGCAGCCGGTCCCGGGCACGCCGGGCAATCCAGAGGTGCAGGCCGTCGGGACGGTGCACCAGGCCATTGATATGGACCCCGAACGCCTGGAGGCCGAAGGTCGGGATGCCGCCACGGTCAATCCGCGCCAAAGCCGGCCCGTCGGGTGTGGCCCGAACGTCAAAATCTTCATTCCGCCAGCGGAAAAGGCCGGTATCGGCCAGGGACCGTGCTGCCGCGGGCAGCGACTCCGGGCGGGTCAGGGCGACGTGGACCGGCGTCGCAACAAAACCGGGCAGCGCCCGCACCACGTCGGCCATCGCCGGATCCAACCAGCCAACCTGTTGATGACCAATGTGGAACGGTATGTGCCTGCCCGGCAGCACCGCGTTGTTGCAGGCGCGCACATGGCGATGAAATCCGGTGTCCAAGGTGGGCTGATCCAAGCGGCTCGCCTTTCCAATGACCATTAACGATGCCACATGCGTTGCATGAGGCGAAGCAGTCTACCTCCGGCGCCAGCGATGCCGCCGGTTCTGTCACGGCCGTCGCGTTCGGGCTTTCAGACAGTGTTGTCGATCCTTCCCTACCTTTGGCCAAGGGGGGACTTGGGCGCGCGAACGCGCGTCGCAATGGCCGTCGTGTTCATGCTGCTGGCCAAGGTCGCCACGGTTTACGTCCCGGTCATCTATGGCCGGGTCGTGGATGCGCTGGCGCCGAAGGACGGCACCCTGGCCGCCTTCACCATCCCGGTGGCGCTGATCCTCGCCTATGGCGGCCTGCGGATCGCCGGTGCCGGGCTGGGCGAGTTGCGGGACGCCCTCTTCGCACCGGTGCAGCAGCATGCGGTGCGCCTGCTGGCGCTGCGGACCTTCCGCCACCTGCATGGACTGAGCCTGCGATACCACCTCGATCGCCAGACCGGCGGCATGTCGCGGGTCATCGACCGCGGCGTGCTGGGGATGCAGCAGGTGCTGCGGCTTGCGGTCTTCAACGTGGTGCCGACAGCGCTGGAGCTGGTGATGGTCACCGCCATCATCTGGCGCATGTTCGACTGGCGCTACGCCGTCGCCACCTGCGCCGCCGTGCTTTTGTATGTCGGGTTTACCGCCGTGCTGGCCGGGCGCCGCGGCCGGTATCGCCGGACGATGAACGACACCGACAACGACGCCTCGACCAAGGCGCTGGACAGCCTGCTGAATTTCGAGACGGTGAAGTATTTCGGCAACGAGGCGCATGAGGCGGCGCGCTACGACCAGGCGCTGGCGCGCTATGAACGGGCCGCGGTCCGGGTCCAAGTGTCGTTGAACATGCTGAACCTGGGTCAGGCTGCCATCATCGCGGCGGGCCTGACGCTGATCATGCTGCTCGCCGCGTCCGACATGCGGAGCGGCGGGATGACGGTTGGCAAGTTCGTCGTCGCAAACACATACCTGATGCAGCTTTACCAGCCGCTGAACTTCCTGGGCGTGGTGTACATGACGATCAAGCAGGGTCTGGTGGACATGGAGCAGATGTTCGGCCTGCTGCGTGTCGAGCAGGAAATCACCGACAAGCCGAACGCGCTGGCGCTGGCGGCGAACCTGTCGGATGGCCCTGCCGGTGAGGTCACGTTCCAGAACGTTCATTTCGGCTACCAGCCAAATCGCGAAATCCTCAAGGGGGTCAGCTTTACCGTGCCAGCCGGCCGCAAGCTGGCGATCGTCGGCCCGACCGGCGCTGGCAAATCGACGATCAGCCGCCTGCTGTTCCGCTTCTATGACGTCACCGGCGGGCGCGTGCTGATCGACGGAGAGGACGTGCGGGATGTGACCCAGGACAGCCTGCATGCCGCAATCGGGGTGGTGCCGCAGGACACCGTGCTGTTCAACGATACCATCCGCTACAACATCGGCTATGGCCGCCCTGGCGCCTCTCAGTCGGAAATCGAGCAGGCGGCTCGGCTGGCCCAGGTGCATGATTTCGTGACGGCGCTGCCCGAGGGTTACGACACACGCGTTGGTGAACGCGGCCTGAAATTATCGGGCGGGGAAAAACAGCGGGTCGCGATCGCCCGCACCATTCTGAAGGATCCGCGGATCCTGATCCTGGATGAGGCGACCAGCGCGCTGGACACCCGAACCGAACAGGATATCCAGACAGCGCTGAAAGCCGTTGCCAGCCGGCGGACCACGCTGGTGATCGCGCACCGGCTGTCCACGGTGGTGGATGCCGACGAAATCATCGTGTTGCGTGACGGAGAAGTCGCCGAACGGGGCAGCCATGCCGTCCTGTTGGCGCAAGGCGGCCTATATGCCCGGATGTGGGCCTCGCAGGCCATCGAACAGGAACTTGAACCCGCAGAATAAGGTGCCAGACATGGCCGATGACGCAAACGACACGCCCGCCCACCTCAGCCACGCCGGAGCGGTGGTGGACAAGGCAATCGAATACATGATGGGCCAGAACATCGGCTCCCTGGCGATCGCCTCCGCCCTGCTGGGCGGCGCCATGGCGCTGCTGTCCCGGTCGGTGTCCGACGATATGATCGTGAATATCCTGAACAACGCGATCGCCAGTGTCCGCGCGGGCGAACTGCACGACCCGAAGGATGGCGCCGCGGGCTGACGCGCGATGACCGCAGGCGGGCCGCCATTGGTCTGAATTGCACGAACATCCGAAAACTGGCGCGGGATGGTCTATCATATCCCCGGTCATTCCGTGCTAATTGCGGGATTCGACGGCGCCTTCCTTGACGCGGGCGGCGAGTGTCGTCATAACCCGCGCCTTCCGATCTGGACTGAGGAATAGAGCGCGATGTCTCGTCGCTGTGAGATCACGGGTAAGGGCGTGTTGAGCGGCAACAACGTCAGCCACGCCAACAACAAAACCCGCCGTCGTTTTTTGCCGAACCTGCAGGTGACGTCCCTGCTGTCCGATGCTCTGGGGCACGAGGTGCGTATGCGCCTGTCCACGCGGGCGATCCGCACCGTGGAGCACAACGGCGGCATCGATGCCTTCCTGCTTGGCACGCCATCAACCAAGCTGACGGTTGAAGCTCGTGCGCTGAAGCGGCGAATCGAGAAGGCCAAGGCGAAGCGCGCCGCAGCGGCTGCGTAGGTCGGCTGCGTAACGGGCTGAACAGATCGGCGGCTGCGCTTCGGCGCGGCCGACAGTCTTCCCCAGACATTTCAGCCTGACCCGACGTTTCAGCCTTGCTGGCTCAGCTTCCTTGCTTCAGCGTCGGCTGCCGGTTTGCTGAAATTTGCCGCCAGGTTGGGCTGTCAGTTCAGCAACTCACCGATACGTGCTTTCAGCACGGCGGTCGAGGCCGGTTTCCGGATGAGCGTGTAGTTCGGCTGGGCTTTGTTGTTGCGGGTCATTGCGACGGCCTCACTGGCATATCCCGTCAGCAGGATCGCCGGCAGTTGCGGTCGCATCTCCCGCGCCTCCTGGATCAACGCCAGTCCGTTCATGTCGGGCATCGACAGGTCGGTAATCATCAGGTCGATGGCTTTGCGGGCACGCAGGATGGCCAGCGCGTCGGTGCCGCCGGATGCCGACAGGACCTTGTGTCCCAGATCCTCCAACTGTTCGGTCACCGAACCGCGCACCAGCGGGTCATCATCAACCAGCAGGATTTGCACGGAGCCTGAAACCTCCTGCTGGGCGCCGCAGGCCCGGCCCGACGGTGCGTCGTGGACAGGCAGCCAGATCGTTGCCAGCGTGCCCCGCCCAGGTTCGCTTTCGATCGTGAACCCGCCGCCCGACTGTTCCGCAAATCCCTTGACCATCGACAACCCGAGCCCGGTGCCCTTGCCGACGCCCTTGGTGGTGAAGAACGGTTCCCCGATGCGGGCGAGTGTCGCGGCATTCATGCCGGTGCCGGTGTCACTGACCGTCAGCCTGATATAATCGCCCGCGGCCAGGTCGGCCGGATGCGCGCCGACGCTGGCGGAAACGGCGTCCCTGGATGCAATCATGCGCAACAGACCGCCGTTGGGCATGGCATCGCGGGCGTTGGTCGCCAGATTGACCAGGGCGGTTTCCAGCTGCGCGCGGTCAGCCAGAAGCGGTGGCAGGGCGGTCGGGATTTCCAGTTCCACCTTGATCGCGGCCCCCAACGTGAAGGCAAACACATCCCGAACGTCGATCAGCAGCGCCGCGGCGTCGATCGGCTCGGGCTTCAGATCGCCCCGGCGTGCCAGCAGCAGGATCCGGCGTGTGATCGACGCCCCCCGCGCGGCGGCATCGCTGATGATGCCAATGAACCGGCCGACCATATCGGGGTCGCGCGGGTGGCGGGCGATCAGCGCCGCGCCGCCGGCGATGGCTTGGAGAATATTGTTGAAGTCGTGGGCGATGCCGCCGGCGAGTTGCCCAAGCGCCTGGATGCGATCATTGTGCGCCGCCCGCTGCTGCGCGGCCTCACGCGCCGCGATTTCGGTCTGCACCCGTTGTTCAAGATCCTGGTTGACCGCCCGCAGGCTGTCCTGGGCCTCGCGCAGGGCGGTGACATCGACCAGGCTTTCCATGACCAGGTCGGGCGCACCATCGGTGCGCTTCCTGAAGATCTTATGCGCTGCCACAACGATACGCGCACCGTCCTTCCGGCGGTGCACCAGGTCGCCAATCCAGAAGCCCTTGTTCCGCAACGTCGCCTCGATCTCCTGCAGCGGCTGCGGGAATTGCGTGCGTAACAACACGTGCGATAGGCGACCCAGCGCTTCTTCCGCTGTCCAGCCATACATCCGCACGCAGCCCTGCGACCAGAAGCGGATCGTGCCATCCATTTCCCGCGTCGTGATCGTCGCCAGGTCCAGGGTGCCGATCAGGTCGCGCAGGCGGGTGTCGGTTTCGCGCAGGGATGCCTCGGTTGCATCCCGCTCGGTCGCGATCGCGCGCAGGCGGTTGGCGAGTTCATCCAGTTCCCGCACGCCGGTCGATGCCACCTGTGGACCATCTTCGCAGCCAAGTGCGCGTATCGCCTGCACCAGGCGGGCGGCGATACGGGTGGCGGCATACAGCCCGCCCAGCAGCATCAAGGCACCGATTGCGACCGTCATTGTCAGGTCACGCTGCTGAGCGATGCCGAAGGCACTCTGCGGAAGGAGGGCGGCCGCGATCCAGTGGGTGGTTGCCGATTGCCGGAAGGCGATGATGCCGGGAACGCCATCCAACGTTTGCGGGATGGCGATCAGACCGGCCCGCTGCCGCTGCATGGCTTGCCGCAGCGCCGGATGCGCAGTGCGTCCGATGGTGCGTTCTGGTTCGATGGAGCGCGAAATCACGGTGCCGGTCTGATCAAAGATGGTTACGATCAGCTTGTCGGCTGCCGGGTTTGGAGGCCGCGCGAGTTGCCACAGCCACGCGCGTCCAGGCAGCGCCACAATGGCAAATGTCGGCGTCAGATCATTTGTCCTGAAACCGGGCACAACCAGCGCGACGGACGGTTCTGCGGTGGATGACAGCAGGTCGGTCAGCACGGCCGCGTCCGTCCGCACCGCTTGCTGAACAGCCTTCGTAACTGCTTGATCCGCCGTTGTCGCGGCCTCCGCCGGAAGCAGGGCATGGCCGTCGGGACCGAACAGGTGAATGGTCACGCCGGTGCGGGCTTCCAGCGTCCGGATTTCCCGTATGGCATCCGGCCAATCGCCGTTCCGCACGCTGCCGGAGTCTGCCAGGGTCAGCAGGCTGGCGCGCAGGCTTTCAAACGCGAGGTCGATCCGCTCCGACACGTCGCTGGCGGTTGCACGCAGGGCGTCCTCTTCCCGCAATCGGTCCGCCTCGTGCGTGCGCCAGATCGTGGCTGCGGTGAAAAGCAGCAACGGCAACGAGGTGCAAATTACGAGCCAGAGCAAAAAACTGCCGACGCGGCGAACGTTTGAGTGTGGCATGTGGCGAACGTTACTCGTGCCGGGCGCTTCGGGATGACAGCGCCGTATCCTCGTTGACCCAACTTACAGTTGAATCTATCCGAGACACCCTACCATTTCCGTGCTTTCGCACTCGATCACGCAATTATGTGGCGCAAAGACCAAAC
>DAICYU010000129.1 GCA_027311485.1 Acetobacteraceae bacterium | reverse complement strand
ATACACGTTTCGGTTGATACCGCCCGTTGCGCCCGGTGCGTCCAAACTGGCCGCACCGGGCTGCGCCATGCCGGGACGACCTCAGCCCACATCATGGCGCGGTCCGGCGTGGTCCGATAGTGGCCCAACCGCGGATGACGATCGAATTGGCCACTGTCCGCACCATGTGCCGCCGCCGCGCCCGACCGGATGCATGATCGGGCCGCCCGACAATCGGGCCGCCCGACTCTGGGCACCATGCCGGCGCCGTGCCACACTCCCCGCCACCATGGACCCGATCGAAACCCTGCTGGCACCGCTGCCGGACTATGCCAGCATCGCCCGCCTGAAAGCCGCCATCGTCGCACACACAGGTATGCTCGGCCTTGCCAGCGTCTGGGGCGGGCGGCAACTCGTCTTCCGCCATTTCCTGTCGTTCGGCACCGATGCGCAGCGCACCGCATGCGCCGGCCGGTCACTCGCCGTGGCGATCTCCGAGCCGGACGTCGGCGCCCATCCGAAGAAGCTCACCACCCGCGCCGATCGCACATCCGCGGGCTTTCACATCACCGGCCGCAAGGCCTGGGTCACCAACGGCCCGTCCGCCGATGCCATCATCGTGTTCGCCATCACCGGGTTCGCCATCACTGGGCAGACCGAGGCCCGCAAGCGCTACAGCGCCTTCATCGTCCCACGCGACACGCCCGGCCTGACGATGCAGGACATGCCCGGCTTCCACGCCCTGCGTCCATCGCGCCATTGCCTGCTGACGCTGGATTGCGACGTGCCCGACACCGCCCTGCTGGGCGACCCCGGCTCGGCCTACGAACGGATGGCGCTGCCGTTCCGCGACATCGAGGACGCCGTCGGCACCTTCGCCACACTGGGCGCCATCCGCCACGCCACGCGCGCGATCCGTACCGAACCGACCGTCGCGCTGGGAGAGATCGTCGCGCTGACGGCGGTCTTTGCCGCCGCGGCCGAGGCGCTGGTCACGTCCCTGGACGCCGGCACGCCGGACGCGGCCACACTCGCCGGCCTCCGCGTGCTTGCCATCGACATCACCGCGCGGCTGCGCGGCCTGGCGCACGCGGCGACCACCACGGTGGATGGTGCGGGAACGGCCAGCCCGGATGATGCGGCGTCAACCATCCTGAATGACCTGGACGCGACGCTGGCGATCGCCAAAGGCCCGCGGCTGATGCGCCTGACCCGGTTGGCCGAGACCATGGAAAGGTCCGCCGCCGCATGACCCGCTGTCATTGGGCCGAGGGCAACGACCCAGTCATGCAGGCGTATCACGACACCGAATGGGGCGTGCCGCAGCACGACGACCGCGCGCTGTTCGAGTTGCTGACCCTGGAAGGCGCCCAGGCCGGCCTGTCCTGGCGCACCGTGCTGGTGCGGCGGGACGCCTACCGGCAGGCCTATCATGGCTTCGACATCTCGCGCGTCGCGTCCATGCCGGATGCGGCGCTGGAGGCGCTGATCACCGGTTCCGGCCTGATCCGCAACCGGCTGAAAATCTACTCGGTGCGCGACAACGCCCGCGCCGCGCTGGCGATGACCGAGCGGCACGGCAGCCTGGACCGGTATCTGTGGTCGTTCGTCGATCACACACCCACCCGCAATCACTGGACCGACCGCGCGCAGGTGCCCGCCATCACGCCGGTGTCCGATGCCATGAGCAAGGCGCTTCGCAAGGCCGGCTTCCGCTTCGTCGGCTCCACCATCTGCTACGCGTTCATGCAGGCGAGCGGGATGGTGAACGACCATCTGACCAACTGCTGCTGCTATACCCAGGAGTGATCCGACCATGCAGAACACCCAGGACATCTGGCGCCACGTCGAAGCGCAGCAGGACGATCTGATCGCCCTGTCAGACCGCGTGTGGGAAATCCCGGAGCTCTGCTACACCGAATTCCGCTCCTGCGCCGAACACACCGCGATGCTTCAGGCCAAGGGCTTCCGCGTCACCCGGGATGTCGCCGGCATCCCCACCGCCGTGATGGGCGAAGCCGGGGAGGGCGGGCCAGTCATCGCCATCCTGGGCGAATATGACGCGCTGCCCGGCCTGTCGCAGGAGGCCGGAGTGGCGGCGCAGAAGCCGCTGCCGGGCAACGGCTACGGCCATGGCTGCGGCCACAACATGCTGGGCGCCGCCGCGCTGCTCGCCGCGACAGCGGTGAAGGACTATCTGGCGGCGAACGGCGTCAAGGGCCGCGTCCGCTACTACGGCTGCCCGGCCGAGGAAGGCGGCGCCGCCAAGGGGTTTATGGCCCGCGCCGGGGTGTTCAGCGATGTCGATGTCGCCATCTCCTGGCATCCGTCGTCGTTCGCGGGGATTTTCCAGGCCAATTCGCTGGCCAATACCCGCATCGACTTCGCCTTCCACGGCCGCGCGTCGCACGCCGCCGCATCACCGCACCTTGGCCGCAGCGCGCTCGATGCGGTGGAGCTGATGAGCGTCGGCGTCAACTACATGCGGGAGCATATGCCGTCCGACGCGCGGGTGCATTCCGCCATCCTGGATGCCGGCGGCGTGGCGCCCAACGTGGTGCAGGCCTTCGCCAAGGTCCGCTACCTGATCCGCGCCGCCACGTTGCCCGAGTTGCAGGCGCTGATCGGCCGCGTCCGCAAGATCGCCGACGGCGCCGCGCTGATGACGGAAACCACGGTCACGTCGCAGGTGATCAGCGCCGTGTCCAACCTGCTGGGCAACACGCCGCTGGAACGCGCCATGCAGGACAACCTGGAACGCCTCGGCCCGCCGCCCTTCGATGACGCCGACCGTGCCTTCGCCCGCGAAATCCAGGCGACGCTGACCGAGGAGGATATCGCCGCGTCCTACCGCCGCGCCGGCATTCCGCCGCAGCAGGACAAGCCGCTGTGCGACCTGATCATTCCGCTCGACGCTCGGCCGGCCGGCGGCATCGGCTCCACCGATGTCGGCGATGTCAGCTGGGTCGTGCCCACGGTGCAGGCGCGCGGCGCGACCTATGCGATCGGCACGCCGGGCCATTCCTGGCAGTTGACGGCGCAAGGCAAGATGCCGGCGGCGCACAAGGGGCTGGTGCATGTCGCCAAGGTGATGGCCGGCACCGCCGTCGATGTGCTCCACGATGAGGTGCTGCTGGCCCGCGCCAAGGCCGATCATCAGGCGCGCGTCGGCAAGACGCCGTATGTGTGCCCGCTGCCGCCGGATATCGAACCGCCGGTGCAGATGTCGACCTGAGGCCGAACGATTTACGACCGGACGAACCGGCGAAGGGAGGAAACATTGTCAGGCACCGCCACGACCACGTTCAACGCACAGAACGCCAGCGCCTACGAACAGATGATGGGCCGCTGGAGCCGCCGGTTGGCGCCGCACCTGATCCGCTTCGGCGGGCTGGCGGATGGGGACCGGGTCCTGGATGTCGGCTGCGGCACCGGCAGCCTGACGTTCACCCTGCCCGCCGCGGCCAATGTCGCCTCGGTCACCGGCATCGACTACGCACAGGCGTATGTGGACTTCTCCCGGTCCCGCAACACCGACCCGCGAATCGCCATCCGGCAGGCGGATGCCTGCGCGCTGCCGTTCGAGGACAACAGCTTCGACCGCGCCTTCTCGATGCTCGTCCTGCAATTCATCCCCGACAGCCGTTCGGCCGTGCAACAGATGCAGCGCGTCGTGCGCCCGGGCGGCACCGTCACCGCCGCCGTGTGGGACAGTTTCGGCGGCCTGCCGTTCACCCGGATGCTGAGCGATACGGCGCGGATCCTGGGGCTGAACGCCAAGCCGCGACCGCTGTTCCGCGGCCTGGACGCGCCGGGGGAAATGGCGGCGCTGTGGCGGGAGCTGGGCATGGTGGATGTCGAGCAGACCGAGTTGCTGATCCGCATGGAATTCGCCTCCTTCGACGATTACTGGCACCCGTTCACCCTGGGCGAAGGGCCGCCCGGCCAGTTGCTGGGCAGCCTGAATGAGGACGACCGCGAGTTGCTGAAGGGCCATGTGCGGCAGAGCTACCTCGCCAACCGTCCGGATGGCCCCCGGTCCTTCGCCGCGATCGCCTGGGCGTGCCGTGGCACGGTGGCGGAGGAACCGCGGCCATGATGGACACCCCAATCTGCAAAATGCTGGGTATCGGCTTTCCGCTGCTGGCGTTCAGCCATTGCCGCGATGTCGTCGCCGCGGTCAGCCGAGCCGGGGGATTTGGCGTGTTCGGCGCGTCGGGCTACACGCCGGAGCAGCTTGAAACCGAGCTGAGCTGG
The DNA here is from genome assembly GCA_027311485.1 of Acetobacteraceae bacterium. Taxonomy (GTDB): domain Bacteria; phylum Pseudomonadota; class Alphaproteobacteria; order Acetobacterales; family Acetobacteraceae; genus Rhodopila. Next base: position 4,696 of record DAICYU010000129.1, on the reverse strand, counting down.
ATCGACGCCCATGTGGACGGCAAGCCCTATGGCGTCGATCTGCTGATCCCGGAAAACCTGTCGATCCGCACCGGCGCCGGCGCCACCCAGGCCGATCTGATGACCCGCGTACCCGACACGCACCGGCAGTTCGTCCACGACCTGCTGCGCCGCCACGGCGTCGACCCCACGCAGGGCACGTATGAGCGGGAAGATCCCAACCGCCCGCCGTCCTACCAGTTGGAAACCGGTGAGCGGATGATGGATGTCGCCTTCCGCCACCCGATCCGGCTGATCGCCAACGCCCTGGGTGTGCCGCCGGCGTCGATGCTGGAACGCGCCCGCCGCCACGGCATTCCCTGCGCCGCCCTGGTCGGTGCGCGCGAACACGCCGAACGCCAGGTCGCCGCAGGGGTGGACATCATTATCGCCCAGGGCACCGAGGCCGGCGGCCATTGCGGGGAGGTCTCGACAATGGTGCTGCTGCCCGAGGTGCTGCGCGCCGTGCGCGGCCGGGTGCCCGTGCTGGCGGCCGGCGGTATCATGACCGGGCGGCAGATGGCCGGCTGCATGGCGATGGGCGCGGCCGGGGCCTGGACCGGCTCGGTCTGGCTCGCCACCACGGAAGCCGAGACGACGCCGGCGTTCCGGGAGAAGATGGTGGCCGCACGTTCCCGCGACACCGTCCGGTCCCGCGGGCGCACCGGCAAGCCGGCCCGGCAGTTGCGCTCCGCCTGGACCGATGCGTGGGAAGGGCCGGACAGTCCTGGCCCGCTGCCGATGCCGTTGCAGGGCATCCTGTCGGAGCCGGCGATGGCGCGGGTGAACAAGGCGGTGGAGGCCGGCAACGACACCGCTCGGCCGTTGGTCAGCTACTTCGTCGGGCAGGGCGTCGGGCTGGTGGAATCCGTGCCAAGCTGCCGGCAGGTGGTCGAAGGCTTCATGACCGAGTTCGCCGATGCGCTGGACGATATGCAACGCCTGACCGGAGGATGACATGGCAACCCGCCTGACCGATGCGGAACGGAGCAACCTGGGCACGCTGGTCCCGCAATGGACGCCTGCCCTGGACCGCGACGCGATCCGCCGCGAGTTCAAGTTCGCCAATTTCAGCGAGGCCTGGGGCTTCATGAGCCGCGTCGCGCTGCTGGCCGAGAAACTCGACCATCACCCGGAATGGTTCAACGTCTGGAACACGGTGCGCATCGAACTCACCACCCATGACGTCGGCGGCATGTCCGACCGCGACCTGGAACTGGCCCAGGCGATCGACGCCCTGATCCCGGCTTCGGTCCCCTCCATGGCGCCCTGATGGACGGCCTGTCCTTCCCCGAGCGCACCGCAGCCATCCGCCGCGCCGCCGCTCGGCTGTGCCTGCGCCTGGGCTGGGCGCCGCTGCACGAAGTCACGCTGGCGAACGGGCGGCGGGCGGATATCCTGGCGCTGCAGCCGCGTGGCGGCTTTGCCTGCATCGAGGTGAAGTCCGGCATTCGCGATTACCTGGCCGATGACAAATGGACGGAATACCAGCCGTTCTGCGACCAGTTCTTCTTTGCCGTCGATCATGAGTTTCCGCACGGCGTCCTGCCCGTTGAAACCGGGCTGATCATCTGCGCGGGGCGAGAGGCCGATTTGCTGCGGGAACCCGTCGTCGTACGGCTGAGCGCGCCCCGTCGCAAGGCGCTGCTGGAACGCTTTGCATGGCTGGCCGCCGGCCGGCTTGCCGCGGCCGAGGACCCGATGGGGGTCGCGGATCTCGCCCTCGGCCTGAACGACGACTGAGCGGCGACGACTGATTGCCAACGGCTGGACGGCGCGGATTACCCGGCCGCTTCGGCAGCCTATTCGGCGTTCGGATTGTTCGGCACGCTCTTGGCGCTCAGTCCCTCACGCTTCAATGCCTGGGCATCCAGGCGCCACAGCTCATCGTTGGTACGCCGCTGCTGCGCAGCATCTGGCGCCAGGCCAGCAGCTTTCTCGCGCGGCTCCACCTCATTGGGGGTGGGCTGATAGCTGAGGCCATTGGCACGATTGCCGATCGCGGCCGGCACGTTTGAGGTGTTGGAGCTCTGTGCGAATGCCCCGGGTACGAACGCTCCGGCGGTGGAAGCACAAATGGCGATTGCCACAAGGACATGCAGGCGCATTGTCATCCTCCCGAAGTCCTTGTACCTACGCAATCCAGAACGATTTTCAATGGCGCGCGTTGCCGCCGGGGCAAAAAAGGCCGGCGCTATCCGCGCCCGTCAGGCTGAGCGCAGGACTGTCTCATAGACATCGAGTGTGGCGTCCTGCATGGCGCGCACCGTCGGCACCGACGCGCGGGCCCGTGCGCCCAGGGCGGCGCGGGCTTCGGGGGACAGGTCCAGGGCCACCGCGATCGCCTCGGCCAGCGCGGCGGGATCATTCGGTTGCACCCGCCACCCGGTCTCATTCTGCCGCACGGTTTCCACCGGGCCGCCGAGGTCGGATGCGACGACCGGCCGAGCCATGGCCTGCGCTTCGATGACGACGCGGCCGAACGCCTCGGGCTTCACCGAGGCATGCACCACCACATCCGCCAGGCACAGCGCCGCCGGCATATCGCCGCACGGCCCGACCATCCGCACCTGCTCGGCGATGCCAAGCCGGGCCGCGCGGTCGGTCAATTCCTGCGCATAGCGGTGCCGACCCTGGTGGGAGCCGACCAGCACGGCGACGACGTCGGGCCGGCCCAGCCGGGCGATGGCTTCCAGCAGTACGGTGTGGCCCTTCCAGGCGGTCAGTCGGCCCGGCAGCATGACGATTTTCATTGCCTCGGGCAGCCGCCATTCCTCGGCCAGCCGGGCAATGCGCGTGCCGGAGACGATGTCCGGATCGAACACGGCGGGATCGACGCCGCGGGGAATGACCCTGATCCGCGCCGGGTCCACCCCGTGTTGCCGCATCACCAGATCGGCGATGAACTGGCTGGCGGCGATGACGATCCGCCCGCGCGCCATCACCGCGTTGTAGCAGCGCTTCAGCGGCAGGCTTTCGTCATACGTTCCGTGATACGTGGTGACGAACGGAACCCCGGTGCGCTGGGAGGCGATCCAGGCGGACCAGGCCGGCGCGCGGGACCGCGCGTGTACCAGCGACACCTTGCGCTCGCGGATCACCGCCTCCAGCAAACCGGCATTGCGCCAGATGGCCAGCGGGGACTTCGTTTTCAGTGGCAGGGTGACGTGCGTGCCGCCAGCATGCTCGATCATCGCCACCATCGGGCCGCCGGCACTGGCCACCAGGGCGGTGCCTTCCGCGCCGGCGATCGCCTCGGTGATTTCGACCGTGCCGCGCTCGACTCCGCCGGTGACCAGAGAAGGGAGGACTTGCAGGATGACGGGCGCGTCGGGGGCAGGGTGCATGCGTCTCATGAGATTGCTGTTGGGACCGGGCATCGGTAGCATCGGCGTCGCCGCGCTTATTGCCGCGTTCGCGGCGGCGGAGAAAGGGCGGGTCGGCGGAAACCAGCGCGCCCCCGGATCGTGCCTCTGGTCCCGTCCCATTGAACCGGCTGTTTTCGGGACCTGAACTCAAATGGATCACCGCAGCACATGAACCAGACCAGCGGCCGCCTCGATCGCGGCGACGGGATCGAACTTGCCTGGCAACGGGTGGCAGGACGGGACCCGACGATCGTCTTCCTGCCCGGTTTCCGCAGCGACATGACCGGCGACAAGGCCACCGCGCTGGCCGCGTTTGCCGCCGCACGCGGCCAGGCCATGCTGCGCTTCGATTATTCCGGACACGGCACCAGCGGCGGTGAGTTCCTGGACGGCACCATCGGCGCCTGGGCATCGGATGCGCTGACGGTCATCGACACATTGACCAGCGGGAAGCTGATCCTGGTCGGCTCCTCCATGGGCGGCTGGATCGCCCTGCTGACCGCGCTGGCCCGGCCGGAGCGCGTGGCCGCGCTGGTCGGCATCGCCGCGGCGCCGGACTTCACCCAGGACCTGATGTGGGAGTCCATGATGCCCGCGGAACGGGCCATCCTGATGCGCGACGGCGTGCTGAATATCCCCAGCCAGTATGGGGAGCCGACGCCGATCACCCGCAAGCTGATCGAAGACGGCGCCAACCACCGGGTGCTGACCGGCCGCGTGGCCATCCGGTGTCCGGTCCGGCTGCTGCATGGGCAGGCCGACCCCGACGTGCCCTGGCAACTGGCGCTGAAGATCGCCGAACAGGTCGAATCGGCTGATGCCCGGACCATCCTGGTCAAGGACGGCGACCACCGGCTGTCCCGCCCGGCCGATCTGGCGCTGCTATGCCAGACTGTCGCCGCCTTGCTTGAGGATGGCGCGTAGCCCCTCCCGATAGGACGGGTACAGCCAGTCGATGCCCAGCGCCGCCTTGGTCTTGGCGCTGGCGATCCTGCGGTTTTCCGCCCAGAAACTGCGCGCCATCGGGCTCATGGCCGGCAGCGCATCCTCATACCGCACCTCGGGCGGCGGCTGGATGCCCAGCAGCGCCGCCGCCTCGGTGACCACGGCGGCGCTTTCGGACGGTTCGTCATCCGCCAGGTTCAGCACCCGCCGGCCGGGCGCGCGGTCCTGCCGCATGGCGGCGAGCACGGCACGGGCGATGTCGTCGCGATGGATGCGACCTACAGGAGCCGCCTCGGGCCACGGGGTCGGGACTGGCGCAGGCGCAGGCGCAGCGGGAGCAGCCTCAGGCGCTTCACCACGCAGCA
>DAICYU010000128.1 GCA_027311485.1 Acetobacteraceae bacterium | reverse complement strand
ATCTGCTTGTCGTCCTTCATGACCGCTTCCAACGCACGGACGGATTTCTCACGCCCGACGAAAAGCGGCACGATCATGTGCGGGAAAACGACAATATCACGCAGCGGCAGCACCGCCATCGTGTCGCCGTGCGGGCGGCCCTGGGGAGTCTCCGACTCGCTCCCCGATCCGCTGGGCCGTTCCTGTTCCGTCATAGTGACCTCCTTACTGGACAGTCAGCGTCAATCTCCGCCCAACAGCGGCACGGAGAACGCTTTTTCCGGGCTTATCAAACCCTCCTGACGGCATATGGCCGTCCGGAGGATCGCCACAAGCCCTTGAAATGAGCGATCGCGCCGCCGCGAGCCTGGTATGCTGGCGAGACTTGCCGGCTCAGGCGCTGCTCTCGGCCCGCTCCTTGCCGTAGAGGTAAAGCGGGTTGGCGCGCGATTCGGCGACCTCGCGGTTGATGACAACTTCCTCAACCCCGTCGAGCCCAGGAAGATCGAACATGGTGGATAGCAGGATCTGCTCCATGATCGAACGCAGGCCGCGCGCACCGGTTTTACGGGCGATGGCACGGGTGGCGACCGACTTCAGCGCATCGTCCGTGAACGAAAGCTTGACGCCTTCCATTTCGAACAACCGACCGTACTGCTTCACCAGCGCGTTCTTCGGCTTGGTCAGGATCTCCATCAACGCGCCTTCGTCCAGATCCTCCAGCGTGGCGACAACCGGCAGACGGCCGATGAATTCGGGGATCAGACCGAACTTCAGCAGATCCTCGGGCTCCACCTCGCGCAGGATTGCGCCCATGCGCCGCTCCTCCGGGGACCGCACCTCGGCGCCATAACCGATGCCCGATCCCTTGCCGCGGGCGCTGATGATGCGCTCGAGCCCCGAGAAAGCGCCGCCACAGATGAACAGGATGTTGGTCGTGTCGACCTGCAAGAATTCCTGCTGCGGGTGCTTCCGGCCGCCCTGCGGGGGTACTGAGGCAATCGTGCCTTCCATGATCTTCAGCAGCGCCTGCTGCACGCCCTCGCCGGACACGTCGCGGGTGATCGACGGATTGTCCGACTTGCGGGAGATCTTATCGACCTCATCGATGTAGACGATGCCGCGCTGTGCCCGCTCCACATTGTAGTCGGCTGACTGCAGCAGCTTGAGGATGATGTTCTCCACATCCTCGCCCACGTAGCCGGCTTCGGTCAGCGTGGTGGCGTCCGCCATCGTGAACGGCACATCCAGGATGCGGGCCAGCGTCTGCGCCAGCAGCGTCTTGCCGGAGCCGGTGGGACCGACCAGCAGGATGTTCGATTTCGCGATCTCGACGTCGTTGTTCTTCTGGCCGTGCGCCAGACGCTTGTAGTGGTTGTGCACCGCCACCGACAGCACCCGCTTGGCGTGGTCCTGGCCGATCACGTAGTCGTCCAGCACCTTGCAGATCTCCCGCGGGGTAGGCACCCCATCGCGGGACTTCACCAGATGCGTCTTGTGCTCCTCACGGATGATGTCCATGCAGAGTTCGACGCACTCGTCACAGATGAAGACCGTCGGGCCGGCGATCAGCTTACGGACCTCGTGCTGCGATTTCCCGCAGAACGAGCAGTAGAGAGTGTTTTTCGAATCGCCGGATTTGCTCATGCGTACTCCTCCCCCGAAAACAGGGGCACAACGGGGAATAGTAACTCCCTATACGCGGCAGGGACAAGAACCGCGGGCAGCCGACCCTGAACGTTGGAATCATAAAGCGGAAACCGCCGTACAAACCACAAGGATTTGATGCGGCGCGAGAAAAACGGGCGACGGCTGCCGCCCGCACTAGGAAAGCTAAGGAAAAACGCGGTTATCAGCCCTTGGACTCCGTGGACTCGGGAACCGGACGCCGCTCCACCACCTCATCGACCAAGCCGAAATCGCGGCTCTCCTCGGCGGACATGTAGGTATCGCGCTCCAGCTTGCGTTCAATAGCTTCGATGGGCTGGCCTGTGTGCCGCACATAGATCTCATTGAGCCGCTTGCGCAAAGTTAGGATTTCGCGTGCCTGGATTTCGATGTCGGTCGCCTGGCCCTGCGCGCCGCCGGACGGCTGATGCACCATCACGCGCGCATTCGGCAGGGCGAAGCGCTTGCCCTTGGCGCCGGCACACAGCAGCAAGCTGCCCATCGACGCCGCCTGTCCGATGCACACGGTGCTGACCGGACTGCGGATGTACTGCATCGTGTCGTAAATCGCCAGACCGGCGGAAACCACCCCGCCCGGGCTGTTGATATAGAAGGAGATATCCTTCGCCGGGTTTTCAGATTCCAGGAACAGCAACTGGGCGCAGATCAACGCGCTGACCTGATCGTACACCGCGCCAGTCAGGAAGATGATGCGCTCCTTCAACAGGCGCGAATAGATGTCGAACGCCCGCTCGCCGCGGGCGGTCTGTTCGACCACCATTGGCACCAGAGCATTTGAATAGATCTCGACAGGATCACGATCCCGCATTGTCGTCACCTAGAGGTTCGAGGTCGGTTAAGGCAGACACTTATAATTAGGAACGTCCGCCTCGGTTGTCAGCAACCCGGCCGTTCAGCCGGCTGCCTCCGCCTTCTCGGGTTCCTTCGCCAGTTCCTCGGGCGTGACCACGACGTTCGTCACGTTGGCCAGCTCCAGCACGAAATCGACGACCTTATCCTCCAGCAGCGGGCCGCGAACGCTGTTGGACAGCTGCGGATACTTCCGGAAGAACTCCAGCATCTGCATTTCCTGGCCGGGGAACTGCATCGCCCGCTGATACAGCGCGCGGTCAAGTTCCTGTTCGGACACGGTGATGTTGTTGATCCGGCCTATTTCCGCCAGCAGCAGCCCCAACCGCACCCGCCGCTCGGCGATAGCGCGATACTCGGTGCGCAAGGTTTCCTCGTCCTTGCCCTTGTCTTCCTCATCCTCGGTGCCGGCTTTCCGGGCGGCTTCAAGCTGCTGCCAGATCTGCTCGAATTCCTGATCGACGATCGACGGCGGCACCGGGAAGGACGCCAGGTCCGTCAACGCGTCCAGCAGTTCCTTCTTCAGGCGCAGGCGGGACACCGAGTCGTATTCCTGCTGCTGCCGCGACACGATCAACTCACGCAGCTTTTCCAGGCTGTCGGCGCCCAGCTTGGTCGCCAGCGCATCGTCGATCGCAGGGATGATCTGGCGGCTCACCTGCTTCACCGTAATATCGAACGTCGCCGGCTTGCCGGCCAGCTCGGCCTTGCCGTAGTCCGCGGGGAAGGTCACGTTGATGGTACGGCTCTCGCCGGGCTTCATCCCCTCGATCCCTTCGGCAAAACCGGGGATGAACCCTTCGCCGCCGATCTCAACCTCGGTGTCGGTTCCGGTGCCGCCCTCAAACGGCTCGCCATCGATCTTGCCGACGTAATCGACGGTCGCCACCTCGTTGGCGGCCACGCCATGCCCGCGGCTGTCCAGGGTTTCGGCCTCGATCGGCTCCAGCGTGCGGTTCGACTTGGCGATCCGCTCCAGCATTTGATCGACCACGTCGGGCGCAACTTCGGCCTTGTGCCGAGTCAGCGCGATGTTGCCGAAATCCGGCAGGGTGATGTCCGGCAGCAGCTCAAGCTCAATCTTGAACTCAAGATCCCCGGCCATCTCGGCCGGATTTTCCGTGACCATGTCGATCTTCGGCTGCTGCGCCGGCCGCAGGCCGCGTTCGCTCAACACGCGCTGCATCGCCTGGGAAACGGATTCCTCCAGCACCTCGGCCGATACCGCCGTTCCGTAACGCTGCTTGACGATCGGCAGCGGGACCTTGCCGGGGCGGAAGCCGGGCAGGCGCAGGGTCTTGCCGAGGCTGGTCAGCCGTTCGGTGCGGCGGGTTTCCAGGTCTGCAGCCGGCAGCACCACGGTGAAGCCACGCTTGAGACCATCGGAAAGCGTCTCGGTAACCTGCATTGTCCCAGCCAATCCTTATGAAACGTATCGTGAATCAGTTGCCACCAGTCTGGTGCGGGCGAAGGGACTTGAACCCCCACGGCTTTCGCCACCAGAACCTAAATCTGGCGTGTCTACCAGTTTCACCACGCCCGCGCATAAGTGGCGACCCGAACGCGGGGCTTTACCCCAGCCCGCGGTCCGGAACAAGCGCCGACGAACACGGCCACAAAGAACACCGTCATCACGCCCGGAAGCGATGTGCATACCACCCATGCGCTGAAGGCTTTGACGCAAATTCCGTGGGATGTAACCATACTCATCAGTAAGACCGCTCCAATACGCTGAATGTTTGCGCGGGATCAATGCGCGAAGCATTCGGACGTCAAAGCCAGGGAACAAAAAGATGGGGACAACCAAGAGTATGAACGCACCGTCGCGCCCAAAGATAAAGCCCGGGCACGATCTGGCTGGCAAATTTTCCGAAAACCCGGCGCGTGAATACAATATCGCCGCAGTCGACCGCACGCTGGACCTGCTGGACGCGCTTTCGCGGATCGGCCCCGCGTCCCTCGCCGCCCTGGCCGAGGATGCAGGCTGCACCCGCACCGCGGCATTCCGGCTGCTGCGCACGCTGCAGGCGCGCGGGTTCACCATCCAGGATGAAGCCCGCGGCCTTTGGCGTCTGGGTGCGCGGTGGAATGCGTTGAGCCGAGCGGCGTCGGAACAGGGGGCACTGGCGGCGACGGCGATGCCGTTCCTGGCCGCGCTGGGCAAGGCGACCGGGGAAAACGTTTATCTGCGTGTCCGCGACGGCATGGAGAGTGAGACCGTCGCGATCTATCAGACCGACCCGGCCATTCGCATGTACTCCGAAGTTGGCCGGCGCGGCCCCTTGCACGCCGGCAGCAGCCGCATTCTGCTGGCCTTCGCGCCAGAGGCCGTGCAGACCCAATTGCTGGCGCAGCGGCTGAACCGCTTCACCCCGGCCACACGGATCGACCCCACCTGGGTTGCCGCCGATCTGCAGCGGATCCGCACACGCAACTACCTGATCACGTCGGATGAGGTTGTGGCTGGCGCGGTTGGCATCGGGGCCCCGGTACGCGACGCGACCGGCAGCGTGATCGCCGTCCTGCACATCTCGACACCATCGATGCGGATGCGCCCGCCGCGGCCGCGCACCGTCCTGCCGCTGGTCATGGACGCCGCCGCCAAGCTGTCGCAGGCGCTGGGCGCCGCGGGCAAGCCCGAGGCGGCAGGGTTACTGCGCGATGAAACCGCGCCGACTGGCTGGACAATGAGCGGCGGCATGCTGGCACAGTCCCGCCCGCACACGATTTTCAGGTAGGCTGCCGGCCGCGCCCCCTACTCAGGCCAGCGCTTTCCAGAAGAACAGCGTGGCGTGGGCGACCCCACCGGCATCCACGGCATAGCCGGGTATCCGCCCGGCTTCCTGCCACCCCAGCACGCGAAACAGCGACTCACCCGCATCGTCCGCGCGGGTGTTCAAGGTCAGCAGCGTGCGGCCTGACGCGGCGGCCTGCTGTTCCAGCGTCCGCACGATCATGCGGCCGATACCGAGGCGCCGCGTCGGCGGGTGCACCAGCACCATCTGCATCTCGGCCCTGTGCCGCTGGTTTTCCGGCATGTCCAGATCGAGCGTGCCCGAACCCACCAGCACCGCATTGCGCCACGCGGCGACCAGCAGCCGTTTGCCCGACCCGATCTCCGACGCCGTGCGGCGATAAAACGCCGCGGCACGATCCGGCGCCAGCGGCGGCAGGAAGGCCATCGGTGCGCCGGCTTCGACGCAGGTCGCCAGGATCTCCCCCAGCCGTCGCGAAGCCGCGGTCGCGGCGGCGATATCCAGCAGCATGGCGCCGTTCACCGGCTTGGCGTAGCCGTATTCCAGGGAGTTGGAGATGTCGTTCAGCACCCGGATCGCGCCCTGCCGGACATAGGAGCGCTTTTCGTAGAAACCGTGCGCACGGTCGAAGCGCGTATCGCTCCACAGCACCAGGCGTTCGGCGCCACCCGCCATGGCAAACGCCTCGGCCACATCCAGCAGGCGATGCCCAAGGCCGCCGCCATGCAGCGCGGGGGCGACATAGACCCGGCAGATTTCCCAGGCACCATCGGCCGCCGGCCGGGCGGCGATCATGCCCACCGGGCCGTCACGGCCCTCGGCGATCCACAGCATGCCGCCCTGATCCGCGTAGTACGACGCCAGGGCGTGCAGTTCCGGCATTTCCCGGTCCACGTCCATGCGGATGCCGGGATATCGGGACCAGCAGGACCAGATCAGCGCGATCAGGCCGGGACCATCGTTGTCGGTCCCGGGCCGGATGTCCGGCGGCGTCAAGGACGTCAGCGCAGCCCTTCGCAGAAGGTCTGAATGCGTCGCAGCCCCTCTTCCAGGTCGTCATCCGCCGTTGCGGTGCTGATCCGCAGATACGGGCTCATGTGATAGGCGGCGCCGTGCACCGTGGCGACGTAGGTTTCCTCCAGCAGCGCCAGGCAGACATCCTCGTCTGTCCGCAGCAGACGCCCGCCGGTCGTGGTCTTGCCCAGGCAGCCGGCGACGTTCGGGAACACGTAGAACGCACCTTCGGGCTTGTGGCAGGAAATCCCGGGGGTGGCGTTCAGCATCGCCACCGCCATGTCGCGCCGGCGCTGGTAGGCGACGATCTGTTCCTGCACCCCGTCCTGCGGACCGTCCAGCGCGGCGGCGGCGGCGGCTTGGCTGACGGTGGCGATGCCGGCGGTCGCATGCCCCTGCATCACCGTCATGGCCTTGATCAGCGGCTTCGGCCCGGCGGCGAAGCCGACGCGCCAGCCGGTCATGGCATAGGTCTTGGAAACACCGGACACCGTCAGGATGCGATCCCGCAGGTCCGGCGCCACCTGCGCCAGCGTGGCATGGCGGAAGCCGTCGAACAGCAGATGCTCATACATGTCGTCCGACAGCAGCCAGACATGCGGATGCTTGCGCATCACGTCGGCGATGGCGGCGATTTCCGCGGCCGAGCAGCAGGCGCCGGTGGGATTGTTGGGGTTGTTGAGGATCAGCCATTTGGTGCGCGGCGTGACCGCCGCGTCGATGTCCTCCGGCCGCGGCTTGAACCCGTTGTTCTGCGGGCAGGTGACCAGCACCGTCTTGGCCTCGCACAGTTGCACCATCTGCGCATAGGCGATCCAGGACGGCACCGGGATGAGGACTTCATCGTCCGGATCAACCGTGGCCATGATGGCATTGAACAGGGCCTGCTTACCGCCGTTCGACACGCAGATCTCATCCAGTGCGTAGTCCAGGCCGGAATCGCGCTTGAACTTGCGCTGGATGGCTTCCTTCAGCGCGCGGGTGCCGTCCTGCGGCGGGTATTTGGTATCCCCGCGCAGCGCCGCCTGATGTGCTGCCTCGATGGCGTGCGGCGGGCTGTCGAAATTGGGTTCGCCGGTGGTCAGGGTGATCACCGGCTTGCCCGCCGCCTGCAATTCGCGCGCCTTGATCGTCATCCGCACACTGGCCGCCAGCTCCACGCGGCTCAGGCGTTGCGCGAAGCCCGGCATGTCAGTGCAGGCCCTGGCAGAAGCGCTGGATGCGGGTCATCGCGTCGCGCAGTTCCTCGGTTGCGTTGGCATAGCTAATGCGGATGTAGCCCGGATAGCAGAACGCCGCACCATGCACGGTCGCCACGCCTTCCTCATCCAGCAGCGCCAGGGCGAACGCCTCATCGTCCTTGATCAGCTTGCCGCCCTTGGTGGTCTTGCCGATGCAGCCGTGGATCGACGGATAGACGTAGAAGGCGCCGTCGGGATTGCTGCAGTTGATGCCGGGGGCGTCATTCAGCATCGAGACGACCAGGTTGCGGCGTTCCTCGAACACCTTGCGCATATCCTCGACCGTTTGCTGCTGGCCGGTCAGCGCTTCGACCGCCGCCGCCTGCGCGATCGAGTTCGGGTTCGATGTGGACTGGCTCTGCAGCTTGTCCATCGCCTTGATCAGCTGCACCGGCCCGCCGGCGAAGCCAATGCGCCAGCCGGTCATGGCATAGGCCTTCGACACGCCATGCACCGTCAGGGTCCGGTCCTTCAGCCGCGGCTCGACCGCGACGATCGTGCTGGGCTTGAAGCCGCCATAGACCAGGCTGTCGTAGATGTCGTCGGTCAGTACCCAGACGTGCGGATGGCGCATCAGCACCTCGCAGATCGGCTTCAGCTCCTCGGCGCTGTAGGCCGCACCCGTCGGGTTGCAGGGGTTGTTCAGCATGAACCAGCGGGTCTTCGGCGTGATCGCCGCTTCCAGATCCTCGGCCCGCAGCTTGAAGCCGTTGTTCTGGCCGCACGGCACCAGCACCGGCTTGCCATCGGCCAGCGTGACGATATCGGGGTAGCTCACCCAGCACGGGCTGGGGATGATCACCTCATCGCCGGCGTTCAGCGTGGCGACCATGGCGTTGAACAGCACCTGCTTCGCGCCCGTGGAGATGATGATCTCCTCCGGCTTGTAGTCGATGCCGCTGTCGCGCTTGAACTTGACGGCGACGGCCTTGCGCAGCGCCGGCGTGCCGGACACGTCCGTATACTTGGTCTGGCCCGATTCGATCGCCTGGATCGCCGCATCCTTGACGTTGCGCGGCGTATCGAAGTCAGGCTCACCCTGCGACAGGCTGATCACGTTTTTCCCTTCCGCGATCATCCGGCGTGCCACGGTGGAAATGGCGATGGTCAGGCTGGGCTGGATGCGATCGAGGCGTTCGGCGGTGAGGGACATGACGAAATCCTGGTGGATGGAAGCGCGGGAAACTACGCGCGCACGTTTAACGGATCAACCGCGACAATAGATGCCGCCGCAAACATCTGCCATGCACTGGCAACGATGATGGCCATTGGGGCGGCCATCGCGGCAGGCATCATGGGGGGAGCCCGATGGCGGCCATTATGGCGGCCCGCGGCACCGGTCACGCCTTGCCCGGCGCACGCCACCGCCGCACACTGCGCCCGCAGCAATCTACCATGAGGAAACGATGCTC
>DAICYU010000127.1 GCA_027311485.1 Acetobacteraceae bacterium | reverse complement strand
ATCTAGACACGATCCGCGTCTATGCCATCACCAAGCTCGGCTGGATCAAGCAGCAGCAAAAGAAGCTGCGCGCGCAGGAGCGAGAGCCGCCGCGGGAATATCTGAACCGAGAAAGCCATTACGTTTGGGGGCGCCGCTATCTGCTTCAGGTGATCGAATGTGATGAACCGCCATTGGTTGAGTTGAAGCACAATAAGATGGTCGTTCGCGTTCGACCCGGGGCCGACGAAGGGAAAAAGCAAGCGATTGTGGAGGCGTGGTACCGCGCCGAACTTCGGAAGGCCGCGGCACCGCTGATCGCGAAATGGGAACCCTTGCTGGACGTGCGGGTCGAGCGACTGTTCATACAGCGCATGAAGACCAAATGGGGCAGTTGCAATACCGGGACAGGTTGTATCCGCCTGAACACCGAACTCGCGAAAAAGCCGCTGGAGTGCCTGGAATACATCGTGGTCCATGAACTGACGCACCTGATCGTTCGACGCCACGACGATCGGTTCGTGACATTGGTGTCAGGGTGTTTGCCGCACTGGAAGGAACTCCGGCAAAAGCTGAACTCGGCGCCGCTGTCGCATGAGCGCTGGAATTACTGAAGCTCCTGCCAAACCCCATTGACAAAGCCGGCGAAACTTACCGGTTCCTTGTGGCGCGGGTGCTACGGGCAGCCGACTGAAGCCTCGGCGGTTTGGCGCAGCCTCGCGGACTTTTCACTTCAGCCGAGCGTCAGCGGCAGGCCGCCATGATTGACGGCCGGCTCAGGGTATAACGCCTATAGGCAGCGCCGCCAGCAGTGGTTGCAGCTGCGCCGCATGTCTCCGCCAGCGCCCCGTGGATGTGCGATAGATCGGCTGGCGCACCTGGGTCACGCTGGCGGTGCGGACAGGCCGTACGGTTTCGTGGAACGCCAGGCAGGCGTCGTCCCAGGGCAGGCCCAGGAACGCCACCAGACGGCGCGCCTCGCCCTCCAGGTCTGCAACGACGGCTTCGTAATCGACTTCCAGCACATGCGACGGCGGCAGGCCCGGCCGCCAGTGCGCCATCAGCGCCTGATAATCGCTGTAGAAACGACCGAGTTCCGTCTGATGGTAGGTGAAGGACTGCTCACCCGCGAACAAGTGGCTGTAGCAGGACAGGCAGGTATCCACCGCATCGCGGCGACAGTGCACGATGCGGGCGTGCGGCAGGATCTGCCGGATCAGGCCGATATACAGGAAATTGGCCGGCATCTTGTCGACGACGAAGGCCTGCCCGGCCGCCGCCAGCGGCCGCACCTGCGCCAGATAGGCTTCACCCAGCGCCGCACATTGCGCCGGCGGCAGGTTCGCAACGGCGGTGGGAAACGGGCCGCATCGACCAAGGATCCGCTGCATCAGCCCGAGTTCACCGGCGCCGTGCACCGATGGGTGGGAGGCAAGGATCTGCTCGATCAGCGTTGTGCCGGACCGGGGCATGCCCAGCACGAACACCGGCTGAACGCCACCGTCCCCATCGCCCTGGGTCGCGGCCAACGCCGCGGCGGGGAAAGCGCCGGCGATTTCCTGCATCCAGCGGCTGACGCCATCGGCATTATAGGATAGCGACGCCCGCTTCAGCCGGTTGCCTTCGTCCAGGTGCCGAAACGCCTCCACACTGTCGCCGGCATCCAGCAACGCCTTGCCCAGCCCGAAATGCAGCAGAATGCGATTGGTCTGCGACACCTCCTGCCCGGCGTCCAGCATCGCACGCATGCGGTCGAGGACCGGATCATCCGGCTGCCGGCGCCGCAGGGTGGCCAGGTTAAAGCAGGCGGGTGCCGAACCGGGAAACGCCGTCAGGGCGTAGGTGTAACGGCTTTCGGCTGCATCGACCCGGCCGAATTCCAGGTCCAGCCCGGCGCGGTTGAGCAGCGCCTCCTCCCGGATCGTGCCCGGCAGCGTCGCGGCCCGCTCGAACGCCGCGCTGGCCGCCGCATCCTGCCCCTGGGCCTGCAACACGAGCCCCAGCGCGTTGTGTGCTTCGGCATTTTGCGGAACAAGGGCGATCGCCCGGCGTGCCGCCTCGATCGCGGCGTCCAGATCGTCGAGCTGTTTCAATGTCCGTGCCAGCGCGATCAGGCCGCCCGCGTGATCGGGGGCGAGGTCCAGCAGCGCGCGCAGCCAGCGCAGCGCCTCGGGGTAGGCCTGGATGCTGGATTCCACACCGGCGAGGTTGATGTAGGCGTCGGCCAGGCGCGGGTTCAGTTCGATCGCCTTTCGCGCCAGATCGCGGGCACGGGCGTATTCGGCACGCTCGGTCAGCAGCTTGGCCAGGTTGCTGTAGGCCTCGGCATAGTCGGGCTTCAGCGCGATGGCGCGCGACCAATGCCGTTCCGCGTCTGCCAACTGGCCGAGACGCTGGAACGTGTTGCCCAGGTTGTTGTGGGCCTGCGGATTGTCCGGCTGCAGCGCCAATACACGTTGCAGGCAGGCGCGGCTTTCGTCGAGCTTGCCTGCCTCCTGCAGGATGATGCCGAGGTTGTTCCACGCGCCGGCCTGGCGGGCATCCATGGCAACCGCTCGGCGGGCGCTGTCCTCGGCTTCGGCCAGCAGGCCGCGCTGGCGGCACATCTCGGCCAGGTTGCTATGATAAACGGCCGGCGACCGCGGCGCCTGGCAGGCCTGGCGGAGATGCGCGATGGCGAGGTCCAAATTGCCATAGGCATGCGCCATCAGGCCCAGCAGGTGCAGTGCGTCGGCTTGTCCGGGCCAGACCGCCAACACCTGCTGGCAGGCCATCTCGGCCTGGTCTGCCTGGCCGGCAGCCCAATGCGCATGCGCCTGCTGCAGAAGGGCGGCGACGGCGGCTGGATCCAGGCCCGGCGATGCTGTGTTGGTCTGGCGAATCATGTCCTTGTCCCGAAACCGTATGAACCTGCGTCGGACATGTTGGGCCGCCCGGCGTCAGGGCATTGAAAGCGTTCCGCGCACAGTGGGCCACGGTATAGCCGCCGGCTGCCCGGTTGTGGCGGACAAAACGCCTTTGGACCTGGCAGCGGCTCCCACGCGCCGGCCGCGTGGACACCCGGCAAGCGGTCGATGCCAATCAAACGGCAGGCGGATGACGGCCCTGTCGCATGGTCGCAGCGGCATCCTCCATACGGGCCGGGGTTATTGCCGCTGGACGCCGGCCCGCCATCCTGCCGCTGGAATCTGATCGTAGCGCATCGGGAAACCCGTAGCCTTCCCAATTCACTAGGCGAATCAGAGACTTAAACGAACAGCGATGTATCGCGCTTTCCCGATGCGCGCCATTAGGCCGCAATGCTCCATGTCGACGCAGCCGGGTAGCGGGTGGTTCCGCCGAGCGTCAGCGTGACGGTGATGCCCCCGCCTTGGAAGCCAGCGAGCACCACCGCAGGCAGGATCGCGTCGCCGTTGGTCCAGCGGATGCCCAGCGCCGGCTCATAGTCATGGAACCCGTCGGCCAGCCGGTCATCGCCGGCATCGATCACGGCGAGCCTGGCGCCGCGCTGCAGTTCCACCCGCCGCAGCGCCACACCCAGATGCCGAGGCTCCCGCAGCAGCCCAAGCTCGGCCGGCGACGCGGCGCGGGAGGCGATACGCAGGCTCGTCGCGCCACCGGACACATGGAACGTGACCTGATCGCCTTTGCGCGCGGCCGCATCGACGCGGCGGCCATCGACCAGCAGGTGCAGGTCCGGCTCCTCGGTCAGCGGCGGCAGGGGGCGGCCGCCGCACAGGTCGAGAAGCCGACGCCAGGCCGCATCGACGACCGGGCCACCGGTCAGCACCGGCCGGTAGGGGGCCTGCGCAGCCATGGGCCGGCTTTCATCGGCGTTCTGGAACAGCCAGCGGTTGCCATCGTCGCGGTAGCTTTCGGTGGGGGCGCCGTTGGAAATCAGCACATCGTGGCTGTCCAGTTCGACGTGGTAGAGTTCAACCTCCTGGGCGCGGTCATCCCAGACGATGCTGCTGTGATTGACCAGGAATTCCGCCGGGATGAGCACATCGTCGATGTACAGGGCGTGCGCTTTCGTCACGTGCAGGTCGGTGTGCGGCAGGTCGTTCCCCAACGCGCCCTTGCGCACGATCACCGGGGTGGCGGCGGTGCGCCGGCCACCGGGCGCCAGGGCCCTGCCCCGGCCGACCCAACTGACCGGGCGGGCGCCGTTATGCAGGGTCATCACCAGATCGCCGGGCCGCAGGTGCTCCACCGCAACCTCGCCGTCGGCGGTCAGGATGCGTGTGCCGCGGCGGTAGCACAGCACGGCCGACAGATTGGTGCCGCCGTGACCGTCAGCGGAGACATAGAACGGCGTCCCGGCGGCGGGCGCGCTGCTAAGCGTGAAATGCTCGGTCGTGGTGCCGTCTGTCAGCGTCAGTGAGGTGCCGGAGACAGTGGCTGTCGCACCCGTGACGAACCCGACGTTCAGAAGGTCGATCGTTCCGGTCGTGGTAAAACCATTCAGCGTATCGGCGAACGTCGAGCCGCTGGCCGGTGCGGCCTTGAATGCCAGCGTCGCGTTGGTGCCGGCGAAGCTGACGGTGCCGTTGCCAATATCGGCTGTGCCGCCGATTGCCAGCGTCGCACCAGCCTCGATGGTGGTTGCGCCGTAGTGGGCGGTCTGGTTCAGCAGTTCACTGCCGCTGGCGAGGATCAGGGTGCCGTTGCCGGAGCCGATCTGAAAATTGCCGGAGGTGATCGTGCCGGTGGTGCCGCCAGTGCCGCCGGCAATGGTCAGCGTGGGCTGGTTGACATAGAGGTTCCCCGAAATCAGCCCGCTGTTGTTTAACGTGCCGAGGATCGTACCCGCGCTATAGATTGCGAGGCCACTGCTAATGGTCCCGCTGTTGGTCAGCGAGCCGATCGTGCCCATGTTATAAATAGCGGTGCCACTTCCGGTGATGACACCATTGTTGACGAGCGAGCCGATCGTGCCCTGATTTCTGATGGCAGTAAAACCAGTGATTGTGCCGTTGTTGGTCAGCGTGCCAATCGCCGTGCCGGAGTTAATGTATTGCGAGCTGGCCTGGCCGGTAATGGTTTGGTCGGTCATGGTTCGTCCTGTCAGAATATCGGAAGAAATCTCAGGTCGGGGTCTTGCGTCTGATGGCTCGTTGCATGACGGTACCGATGTGGCGCGCTTGCGAGATGGTCGCGTATGCCGGGGCACGGGTCAGCCAAGCCTCATCGGCATCCACTTCTGACGCTCCCGTCAAAAAAGCAGAGCCGATCGTCGCTTCGTTTTAGTCCGGCATGATGATGTTGCCTGTAAAGCGATGCAAAAGAAGCCATGTTTCCGGCTACAACAAACCCACCGGCTGCATCGGCAAGATATCGGATATGGTTTGGATCTGCTAATGACAAAATATTTCTTGATTCGACCTTTAGTGTCAGCCTTTTATTGCGATATCAATATAATATTTTTTGGCTGTTCGGGCTTGTGACCTTCGGTTTCTGCGGCCGGATTGATACCCGGCGCTTTCTCAGCTGAACCCGCACCAGACGAAGACATCGGACATGCCGTACGTTACTGCATCAGAGCGCCCCTGCCGCCGCCACGCGGCTCAGCCTCTGCGATCCCGCCCCAGGCCGCGTGGGCATTGCTGCCCTGACCGTGGCACCGTCACGGGCACTGTTCTTTCCCCAGGATGTCCGGTATCGCGCCAGGCAAGGTCACGACCCGGGAGAATGCCCGATGCCCACTACCCCTACCCCTGCCCCCGTCTTTGCCCGGTGCTTCGCGGCCGCTCTGGCGCAGCTGAACGCTGGCGATCTGCCGGGCGCGGACGCATCGTGCGCAGCCCTGGCGAAGGAAGCGCCGGCCGACCCGTCTGTCATGCAGTTACGCGCGGCCATTGCCCTGCGCATGGGCCGGCTGGAGGACGCGCAGCAAGCCGCCACGCTCAGCCTGCGCCACCGCCCCGGACATGTGCCCACGCTGATGCTGGCCGCCCGCGCGGCCCTGGCGCGCGGCGTCCCGGATCAGGCCGTCACCCTGATGCGGGACGCCGCTTCACGGGCGCCACACGCGCCGGAGCCGGCGTTCCTGTTGCTGCATGCATTACTGGCGCATGCCGATCCGGCGCTTGAACCGACGATCGCCCGGACCGCCGCCCAGTATCCGAACCGCGCTGCCGAATGGCAGGAACTGGCGGTCGCGCTGCAGCGCCAGGACCGTCCGGCGCTCGCGCTCGCTGCCTTCAGCCGCGCCACCGCCGCCGACCCGACGCTGGTTCCGGCGCATTTCGGCCGCGGGCTGCTGCTGCGTTCGGCCGACCGGATGGCCGAGGCGCATGCCGCGCTGTCCCGCGCCGTCGCACTCGATCCGTCGCTGGCCAATGCCTGGTTCGCCCTCGGGCTGACCTGCCAGGACCTTGGTGATGAGGCCGGTGCCGCGGCGGCGTTCCAGGCCGCGCTGGACGCCCGTGGCGACTTTGCCGAAGCAGCGGTCAACCTTGGCATCGCCGAACAGCGCCTGGGCCGGATGGACGCGGCGGTGGACGCCTACCGGCGGGCGATACAGGCGCGGCCGGATACGTTGGGGCGCATCGCGCAGGCGATGACAACGGCCAGCACCGGGATGCTATGCCTCCGTCCCAGCGGCCTGCGCGCCCTCTTGGACGCCTGAGCGGGACCGGCGGGCACGGAAGCGGCGGCGGTAAACGCCGGGGACGGCCAGCAGGGCGGTGGCGGTAGAATCGTAAGCGGTCGCCCGTTCGGGCGAAAATGTCTCGAACACCAGGTCCGGCACGACGCGGGGCACGGCGAAGCACTGCGCCACCGGCGTGCCCCGCGGCAGAACACCGCTGAACCCGGGATCGGTCCATTGCGCCGGGAACAGGATGCCGACATCGCTGAACCGGTCGGCATCCACCAACCCGGTCAGCAGCCGGAACGGCAGGTCCGGGCGGTTCACCGGATGGGTGGCGAACAAAGACCAGCCTGGCTCCAACTCGATCGTCCAGAAGCTGTTGAACTTGACCAGGAACTGGTCCGGCTGGTGCAGCGGCGAGTCCACCACCTGTTCGGGCACGTGGAAGCTGATCGGCGCACGTGGATGGGCGTGCACCGACGGTTCCGGCACGTCCCAGTGCCACGACAGCGCGCCGTTCGCGACGGTCACATCACAGGGCAACGGCATGATGAAGCCGTAGCTCATGGCATCGACGAAGGGCGGGCACTGCTTGACCGTGCGCACCTCGGTGCCGTGGGTTGGGGAGAAGGCGCGGTTGCCCATCCGGCGCAACCAGTCGGGCAGTGCGGCCCGGGCGGGAACCGGGCGGGGCAAATACGGCTCCAGCGCCGGGTCGCAGCGGAAGACGATGCGCATCCGCCTATCGTGGCCCGGGTTCGGTCAGGGCCGCAACAGCGCCCGGGCCAGGGCGTCCTGCCAGCCTCGGTATTTCTGGTCGCGCTGCGCCTCGGGCATGGCAGGTTGAAACCGGCGTTCGGCGGACCAGCCGGCGGCGAAGGTCTCGGGGTCCGGATACAGGCCGGCGGCCAGCCCGGCGAGGTAGCCGGCGCCAACCGCCGTGGTTTCCAGGCACGCCGGCCGGTCCACCGGGGCGGCCAGCATGTCGGCCAGGAACTGCATGGTCCAGTCGCTTGCGGTCATGCCGCCATCGACGCGGATGACGGTTTCGGCCGCGCCGGCCTGCCCGACACCATCGGCGAAATCGGCCCGCATGGCCGACAACAGATCGCGGGTCTGGTAGGCAACGGACTCTAGCACGGCGCGGGCGATTTCCTTGCGGGTGGTGCCGCGGGTCATGCCGCTGAGCAGCGCCCGCGCCTCACTGTCCCAGTGGGGCGCGCCCAGGCCGACGAAGGCGGGCACCATGTACACCGCCTGCGCAGGGTCGGCAGCGGCGGCGAGTTCGCCGGTTTCGGCGGCGCTGGCAATCAGGCCGAGGCCGTCGCGCAGCCATTGCACCGCCGCGCCGGCGACGAAGATCGAGCCTTCCAGCGCGTAGCTGCGCACGCCGTTCAACTGGTAGGCGATGGTGGTGACCACCTGATGGCGGCTGGTGACGGCCGTAGTGCCGGTGTTCAGCAGCGCGAAGCAGCCGGTGCCGTAGGTGGATTTCACCATCCCGGGGCGGAAGCAGGCCTGCCCGATCAACGCCGCCTGCTGGTCCCCCGCGATGCCCCGCACAGCCACCGCCCCTCCCAAGTGCTCGGCCTCCGTCACACCAAATTCGCCGGCACTGTCGCGCACCACCGGCAGCATGGACCGCGGCACGCCGAACAGTGCCAGCATGTCATCATCCCAGGCGCCCTTGTGGATGTCGAACAGCAACGTGCGGGACGCGTTGGTGGCGTCGGTCGCGTGCACGGCGCCACCGGTCAGGCGCCACAGCAGGAAACTGTCGATCGTGCCGAATGCCAGGTGGCCGGCGCTAGCGGCATCGTGCGCGCCGGGGACATGGTCCAGCAGCCAGCGGATCTTGGTGGCGGAGAAATAGGGGTCGATGCGCAGGCCGGTGCGCTCAGCGACGCGGTCGCCGTGGCCGGCTTGCTCCAGCCGTTCACACGCCGCGCTGGTGCGACGATCCTGCCAGACAATCGCATTGTGCACCGCCTTGCCGGTGCGGCGGTCCCACACCACCACGGTTTCCCGCTGGTTGGCGATCCCCAACCCGGCGAGGTCGCCGGGTTGCAGGCCGGCGGCGCGCAAGGCGTCCCGCGCGGTGGCAAGGGCGCTGGCCCAGATCGCCTCGGGGTCGTGCTCCACCCAGCCGGGGCGCGGATAGAGTTGCGGAAATTCCTGCTGCGCCGATGCCACCGGGCGGCAATCGCCATCGAATACGATGCTGCGGGTGGAGGTGGTGCCCTGGTCAATGACGAGTATGTGCCGCGCCATGGCGAATCGGTTCCCGGGTTCAAAATGGCCGCCGAACCGGGCGAGCAGGCCCGGTTCGGCGGTGTTTCAGCCGTTGGTATCGCCCATCGGGGACGGGCGAACCAGTATCCGCGGCCCGGCGCGGCCGGCGCC